>CAMJRV010000144.1 GCA_946408315.1 uncultured Bacillota bacterium
CTCTTTTTCAACTTTCCCCGGACTTCCTTTTCGTCGGGGAGCAGGGCCGCCAGAGCCGCCAGGCCGTTTCCCACAGGTTTCGGCTGCTTCTTTTCGACGGGATAGAGCTTGATGATCTTGTCCTCGATTTGCTTTGCTCCGCCCTTCGTGATTTCAGACTTGTCGATGCCCAGCTTCTTCAGCATCAAATCCGCCGCAGAGTAGGATTCGGGATGAACCGAAGTGCCGTCGAGGGGGTTCTTTCCTTCGGAAATTCTCATAAAACCGGCGCACTGGTTAAAGGTTTTGTCTCCCAGCTTCGGGACCTTCTTCAGCTCTTTCCGATCCTGAAACCTTCCGTTCTCCTCACGGTAAGCCACGATGTTCTTCGCGATGCCCGCGTTGATTCCCGCGATATAGGAAAGCAGGGAGGGGGAAGCCGTATTCAGATCCACACCAACCCGATTTACGCAGTCCTCTACCACGTTGGTGAGAGCGCCTTCCAGCAAACCCTGATTGATGTCGTGCTGGTACTGCCCGACGCCGATATGCTTCGGAGAAATCTTAACCAACTCTGCCAGGGGGTCCTGGAGCCGTCTGCCGATGGACATGGCTCCCCTCGTGGTGACATCCAGATCGGGATATTCCTCCGTCGCCACCTTGGAAGCGGAGTAAACGGACGCTCCCGCCTCATTGACGATGGTGTAGTTCACATCGAGTTTATATTTTTTAATAAAATTAGATACGATGGCTTCCGTCTCTCTCGAAGCCGTTCCGTTTCCGATTACGATCACGTTGGAACCATATTTTTCGACGATTTTCAGCAGTGTCTTCTCCGTGCCGGCCACATCGTTTTTCGGCTCGGTGGGATAGATCGTCGTATAGGCGAGAAGCTTTCCCGTCTCGTTCAGCACCGCCACTTTGCATCCCGTCCGGTAACCCGGGTCGAGGCTGATGATCCTGGCGTTTTTCACAGGCGGAACCATGAGAAGCTTTTCCGTATTCTTTGCAAAGACCTTCACCGCTTCCCGCTCCGCGCGTTCCGTCAGGAGATTTCGCATTTCCCTCTCGATGGAAGGAGCCATGAGACGTTTATAGGAATCCTCGATGACGTCGGTGAGCAGGCCGGTAAAGATGGATTTCTCGTTTCTAATCACAAATTTCTGCATATCCTTGCGGATTTCCTCCACCGGAGCTGAGACCTTTACCTTCAGCTTCTTTTCCTTTTCACCCCGGTTGATGGCCAGAACTCTGTGATCCGGAATCTTGGCAATCCCTTCGGAAAATTCGTAGTACAGGTCGTATACGGTGCTTTCCGCCGGGTCTGCCGCTTCCGAAGAAATGAGGCCCGCCCTTTGGGTGCGGTCTCTCACGATGGCAGTCAGCTCCGGGTCGTCGGCGATCATTTCGGCCACGATATCCATGGCTCCCTGAATCGCTTCTCCCACATTGGCTACGCCCTTTTCTTCGTCTACATAGGCTGCCGCCAGTTCTTCCGGCGTTCCCGTTTCCTGTTCCTGAGCCCAGAAGACCATCGCCAACGGCTCCAGTCCTTTTTCCTTCGCCTTGGACGCTCTCGTGGACTTCTTCTGCTTGAACGGTTTATAGAGGTCTTCCACTCTTTGCAGGACTTCCGCTTTCAGGATTTCCTTCTTCAATTCCTCGGTAAGCTTTCCCTGCTCCTCGATGATGCGGATAACCTCTTCCTTGCGCTGTTCCAGATTACGGAGATAGGTGAGGCGCTCGTCCAGTTCCCGCAGCGTAACGTCGGAGAGCCCTCCGGTCGCCTCTTTCCGGTAACGGGCGATGAAAGGAATCGTATTGCCGTCGTCGATGAGCTGTACAGTGCTTTCCACCTGGGATATCTTTAACTTAAATTCCTGCGCTAATTTTTCTATTATGCTCATAGAGTCTCCTCTTTCAAATCGGTTTGTTTGCGGATTGAAACCGCCGTTCAGTCTTTCATTTTCAGTTTTTCATTGATGAAGTAATCCAACTCTCCGTCCATGACCGCGTAGACATTGCCCACTTCCGCATTGGTCCTGTGATCCTTGACCAGCGAATACGGATGGAACACGTAGGAGCGGATCTGACTGCCCCAGGTGATCTGGCTGTAGTCGCCTTTCAGTTCGTCCAGATTTGCTTTGTGTTCCTGCTTGGCAAGCTCCGTGAGCTTCGCCATAAGGACCTTCATTGCCGTCTCCTTGTTTTGATGCTGAGACCGCTCATTCTGACAGGAAACTACAATGTTGGTGGGGAGATGGGTAATCCGGATCGCAGAATCCGTCTTGTTTACATGCTGACCGCCCGCTCCGCTGGAACGGAACGTATCGATCCGCAGGTCCTCCGGATTGATATCTACCGTGATATTGTCATCTATCTCCGGAATTACGTCTAAGGACGCAAAGGAGGTATGCCTCCTGCCCGAAGAGTCAAAGGGTGAAATTCTCACGACACGGTGAACGCCCTTCTCATTTTTCAGGTAACCGTACGCATTTTCCCCTTCCACAAGAAGAGTGGCGCTCTTGATCCCGCCTTCCGTCGCATCCTGATAGTCCAGAATCTTCACCTTGTACCGCTTCGATTCACACCATCTCGTATACATGCGCAGCAGCATTTCCGCCCAGTCCTGGGCGTCCGTTCCGCCGGAACCCGCATGAATGGAGATGATGGCGTTGTTAGCGTCGTATTCTCCGTCGAGGAGCGTCTTGATCCGGAGGTCCTCAAATTTTGTCTTGTATTCCTCGTATGCCGTCTGTATCTCAGGCACCATGGATGCATCCTCTTCCTCCTGAGCAAGGTCGATCAGGATTCCGATATCTTCAAATTCCTTTTTCAGCGCTTCGTATTCTTCAATTTTCGATTCGACGCTCTTCTTCTCTTTCAAAAGCTTTTGCGCGTTCTCATGATCGTCCCAAAAGCCGTCTTCTTCCGTCGTTTTGTTGATTTGATTCAGCCGTTCCGTCAGTCCTGCGACGTCAAAGGGACTCACCCAATTCGTTTAGATTTTGTGCCCGGTCGGTCAGTTCATACTTGATCTGATCCAGTTCAACCATTTTCTCAACTCCTCGTATTATATAGTAGTAGTGTTTGCAGTCCCTCTCCAAGGACTTAATGCGATGCTTAGCCATAAGCAAGTGGAAGAGGGGAGCGTTGAACGCTTTTGTTGTATTATCCTCCGAATCGAGCAAGATTTTTAGCCAGTATTAATAATTTGATCGCTTCAAATTTTAATACTCTAAAAATCGCGAGATGAGGAGTCGATAATACCAAAAGCGTGAAAGCGTACCGTTTCACTTGCTTATGGCTAAGCTATTGTTATTTATTCCGCGTTCTTTCCGCAGCATTTTTTATACTTCAATCCGCTTCCGCATGGGCATGGATCATTTCTGCCTACGGTCACGCCCTTCCGCACGGTCTCCTGCTTGTGTTCCCGCTCGGGAACGTTCGTAGCAGCCGGACCTCCGCCGGAATACTCACCCTGATCCTCATTGGCGGTATCGGCGAACTCTTCTTTGCGTCCTTCGCCGGTTCCCATGATCTGCTTCCTGGTGGTATCGGTCTGGATCGTTACGTTGAAGCAGAACTTCACCGTATCTTCCTTGATATTCTTAATCATCAGATCGAACATCTCGAAGCCTTCCGCCGCATACGCACGGGCAGGATCGATCTGTCCCAGCGCCCGGAGGCCGATTCCGTGTCTCAGCTGATCCATGGCGTCGATATGATCCATCCACTTGTTGTCTACGACACGGATCAGGATCATCCGCTCAAGCTCACGCATTCTTTCGACGCCGATCTCTTCTTCCTTCATCCGGTAAGCCTCTTCAAAGAGCTCCATGACATCCTCTTTCAGCGTATCCTTGTCAAGACTCTGGATATCGTCTTCCGTATACCGGAAGCCCTTGAAGGTACTGCATATCTTGCGCAGTGAGGTTTCGAGGGCCGGGAGGTCCCATTCCTCGGCAAATCTGGAACCTGCGGTGGTGAAATCGACGCTTTCATCGATCAGTTCCTCAGCCATGGACATGACGTGGCTTCTCAGGTCTTCTCCGAAGAGCACCCGGCGCCGCTCGCCGTAGATGATCGTCCTCTGCTTGTTCATGACGTCGTCGTACTGCAGTACATATTTTCTGATGCCGAAGTTTCTGCCCTCGACCTTCTTCTGTGCGTTTTCTATGGATTTTGTCAGCATGCCCGCCTCGATGGGCTCATCCTCATTCATTCCGAGCTTGCCGACGATTCCCTGAATCCGTTCCCCGCCGAAAAGGCGCATCAGTTCATCTTCCAGAGAAATAAAGAACTGAGTGGCTCCAGGGTCTCCCTGACGTCCGGAACGTCCTCTCAACTGATTGTCAATTCTTCGAGACTCATGGCGCTCCGTACCGATGATGCAGAGTCCGCCGAGCTCCTTGACCTTCTGCTGCTCTTCCGCCCGCTCGGTCTTGAACTGCTCGTTCAGCCGGTGGTACGTTTCTCTCGCCTCGATCAGCACCGGATCTTCCAGCGGAACAAAGCTGGAAGCGTAGGAAATCGCCTCTTCTTCAAAACCCAGCCGTCTCATTTCCCGCCTTGCCTCAAAGTCCGGATTTCCACCCAGGATGATATCCGTACCACGACCTGCCATGTTGGTAGCGATGGTAACGGCCGCGAGCCTTCCTGCTTCCGCAATGATCTCCGCTTCCTTTTCATGCTGCTTCGCGTTCAGGACATTGTGCTTGACGCCCCGCCGTTTCAGAAGGGAACTGATGATTTCGGAACGCTCGATGGAAATGGTACCCACCAGCACCGGCTGTCCCGTCTTGTGAAGCTCCTCGATCTGGTCCGCAATCGCCTTGAATTTGCCCGGCTCCGTCGCATAGATGCTGTCTTCCTTGTCGTTTCTCACGATCGGTCTGTTGGTGGGGATTTCAACGACGTCCATATTGTAGATATCTCTGAATTCCTGCTCCTCGGTCCTGGCCGTACCGGTCATTCCCGCGAGCTTCTGATACATTCTGAAATAGTTCTGCAGCGTGATGGTCGCCAGGGTTTTGGATTCCTGCCGCACCTTCATGCCTTCCTTCGCTTCGATGGCCTGGTGAAGACCGTCGCTGTACCGACGTC
The DNA here is from genome assembly GCA_946408315.1 of uncultured Bacillota bacterium. Lineage (GTDB taxonomy): Bacteria > Bacillota > Clostridia > Peptostreptococcales > Anaerovoracaceae > Anoxybacterium. The sequence continues at coordinate 5,086 of CAMJRV010000144.1, forward strand.
CAAACATCAGACGCCCGGTGAATTCATCGACGATAACGACCTCACCGTCCTTGACGATATAGTCCACATCGCGCTTCATCAGGTTTCTGGCCTTCAATGCCTGCATCACGTGGTGATTGAGTTCCATATTTTCCGGGTCGGAAAAGTTTTCTATCTTAAAGAATGATTCACACTTGCTTACGCCTTCCTCGGTCAGAGAAACGGTCCGGTCCTTTTCATCCATGGTGAAATCTTCTTCCAGACGGAATCCGCTGACAAACTTGTCGGCAGTATGATACAGATCGGTAGACTTTTCTCCCTGACCGGATATGATCAACGGCGTCCTCGCTTCATCGATGAGGATACTGTCCACCTCGTCGACGATGGCAAAGTTCAGTTCCCGCTGGGTCATGTCTTCTTTATAGATCACCATGTTGTCGCGGAGATAGTCAAAACCGAACTCGTTATTCGTACCGTAGGTAATGTCTGCCTGGTAGGCGGCCTTCCTGACCTCGTTGGTGATGCCGTGTACGACACAGCCTACCGTGAGTCCGAGGAACGTATAAAGCTTACCCATCCACTCCATATCACGCCTGGCCAGATAATCATTTACCGTCACGACATGAACGCCTTTTCCTTCCAGCGCGTTCAGGTATACGGGAAGGGTCGCCACGAGGGTTTTTCCTTCACCTGTCTTCATTTCAGAAATACGTCCCTGGTGAAGGACGACGCCGCCGATGAGCTGAACTCGGAAATGTTTCATCCCCAGACTTCTCCAGGCCGCCTCACGGCATACTGCAAAAGCTTCCGGAAGCAGGTCGTCCAAAGTCTCTCCCGCTGCCAGCCGCTCTTTAAACTCCGTGGTTTTGGCCTTCAGAGCTTCATCGGTCATGCCCTGCATCTGCTCATCCAGCACCTCTATCTTATCTACGATCTTTTCTACTTTTTTTACTTCTTTGACGTTCAGGTCGCCGAAGATCTTTTCCATCAATCCCATTTTTGACTGATCCCCTCTTTCTTGTATCAATTCAACCGGTTTATTATAACATCGGTTACTTACTAAACAAATATTATACCACAGCTCTTCAAAAAAATCAAAAAGGGCTGTGCCCTTTCTGTGTTTTTTGTGTGAATTCTTGTGAATTCTTATGAAAATTATAATGATTTATTAAAAAAATGGACAACTCCCTCTCCCAGATCGTCAAACCAGACAAGCGCAATATGAAAGGAATCCATGGAAGCGATACCATAGTCCCTTTTATGTATCATAAAAGGGACTATGGTATCGCT
>CAMJRV010000145.1 GCA_946408315.1 uncultured Bacillota bacterium
CCAGCGACAGCATCTGCATCATAAAGCCCTCTCCGACCCGCATCAGGGTACCGGACGCACATCCGCCGGCGATGACCATGCCCGTTCCGAACATGACCCCGCCCACAATGGTCGCGAAGCTGATGGGGACGACGTAACCCATTCCCGGAATCGGCAGACCGTTGACGAAAGCCCCGTATTTGATCGCGGTAAAGCCTATGGTGGTCAGCGCGAAAGCAATCAAGACGGCCTTTGTGATCGAGGTGCTTCCTGTGATACACGGATCCCGGAAGGATGCGGTAAAGCAGAATCTCGATTTTTGGAGAACGAAGCCGAAGGCGATGCCAAACATCCAGAACATTGCCAGATTGCCAGACTTTTGACCAAGTGCGATCCCGATGAGAACGATCAGGATCACCGCGGCAAGGCCGTAGGGGATTTGACTTTTCTTCGGTTTTCTAGGAGCACGAGTACCAGATCGCTGAATACTTCTAACCTCTTCTGACATAGGTACCTCCTTTTTACGTGATATGTTTGTTAAGTTTTTGACAGTTTACATGGTCATTATAGCACACAAAATACTTGCGCACCTATACTATCTGGTTATACAATATAACAAGTATTTATAACAAAATGGTCCGTGTGATTTAAGGAGGTGGCAGCATGCAGATAGATCATCTCATCCTGTTTCATAAGATAGCAACCGAGAAGAGTATTTCCAAGGTGGCGGAAGAATGCCACCTGTCCCAGCCGGCCCTGAGCCAGCAGATGAGAAAGCTGGAAGAAGAGATTGGGCTCCGCCTTTTGGACCGGAGCAACCGCGGAATCGAACTGACCGACAGCGGCAAGGTCGTCTATAAATATTTCCAGCAGATCATAGAGGTCTACGGGAATCTTCTGGAGGAGATCAAGAGCCTGAACAACTACAGCGGCACCATCCGGATTTTCGCTTCCAACGTGGTCGGGCAGTACGCTCTCCCCTGCAGCATCCATAAGATGAACGAGAAGTTTCCCGAATTTAATTTCACTTTGACGACGATGACTTCCAGTGAGGTGGTCAGAAAAATCACAGAAGAGAAAGGGAGCATCGGATTTATCGTCAGTTCGGTCCAGATTCCCGATCTGGTCTGCAAGCATATCTATACCGACAAGGGCTGCCTCGTCTGCTCGGAAACATTTTATAAAGAAAACTCCATCACTCTCGACGAGCTGAAGAAATATCCGATGATTACTTTGATCGACCGCTTCAGTTCTCAGAGAATCCTGAACCAGTCATTAAAAAATGCCGGCTATAATATCGGCGATTTTTCCGTGCTGATGAATCTCGACTCGACGGAATCGGTAAAGGCCTCCGCCATCGCCAACCTGGGCTTCGCTTTTTTGCCCTACATGTCCATCAAGAAGGAAATTTACCTGAAGCAGCTGAAAATCGTGGAGATTCCAGGCTTTCAGGTCAACTACGACCTGCATATGATCTACAAAAAGAAAGAGGATTCCCCCGACACGCCCGCAGACGTCATCGACTATTTTGAAGACATCGTGGACGAAACCTTTTGCTGAAAAATTCTGCCGGGAAAATTCTGCCGGGGAAATTCTGCCGAAGACCGTCACTGATCCTCCGCTTCCTTGCTGATGTAGAATTCCCAGACGCCGTTTACCGGTTCCAGGATCTCAACCTGATACCGGAACTCTCGGCAGTAATTTTTTACTGACTCCGTTACACAGCTATGGTCGGTAATCAGTAAAATCTCTCTGCCCTTGGAAAGCTCCCCTTCCTGTTTCCGCAATTTTATGATCGGCACGGGACACATGTCTCCCAGGCAGTCGATTCTGATTAATTCTTTGTTCCCCATCTTCTCATACCCCCGCTCTATGTTTCCGCCGCGCTGATTTGCGCAGTCAGATCTCAATCGATGCGTTCATATGCTCATTATATCATGTCCCATATTGACAATGCAAAGACAGTTATATTATGATTAGGTTTACAAATTACACCGTTGTTACTATTCACAGCCGACGAAGCCGCGCCGCGGTCCGGCTTTGGCTGTGCGTATAGATGAGTAGATGCTATGATTGTCAATTTTTATGAAAGATATCAACCGAAGGACCAGACCCGCTTTCTGGAAGACGCTTTAATTGACGGCTTCCTTTCCACCGACGGCAAATATACCGGTCTGCTGAAAGCGCATTTTGACCAAAGCGCCGGGATTAAAGATATGCTGTTCACTCCGTCGGCTACCGCGGCGCTGGAACTGGCCGTTCAGCTTCTGGGCCTGGCGCCGGGAGACGAGGTTCTTCTCCCTTCTTACAACTTTCCTTCCGCGGCCAACGCCGTAATCAAATATGGCGGCGTCCCTGTCCTGTGCGACATCGATCCGGCGACAAAGAATATTTCCCTGGAAGACGCAGGCCTCAAAATTTCGAGAAAAACGAGAGCGATCCTCCCTACCCACTATGCGGGAATCTCCTGCGATATGGACCGGCTGATGGAGCTGGCCGGGAGCTATGGCATTGCGGTTATCGAGGATGCAGCCCAGGCCGTCCACAGTGCTTACCGCGGAGTTTCGCTGGGATCGATCGGAGATTTCGGCGCATACAGCTTTCACCATACGAAAAACTTTTCCTGCGGAGAAGGCGGCGCTTTTTTATGCAAGGACCCTGCCCGGATGGATTTGGCGGAAATGCTGCGGGACAACGGCACCGATAAGGCCCAGTTCCAAAAGCAGAAAACATCGAGCTATTCCTGGCAGTGTGCCGGCTCCAACTATATGATGAGTACAGCCTGTACCGCTCTGCTGTACGCCCAGCTCCTCGATTACGAGCAGATCACGGCAAAGCGCAAGGCGGTTTCGGACGCCTATCATACACTCCTGTCCGGCGCTGCGGAAAAGCTTTCCGGCAGGATAAAGCCCATGGAAATCCCCTCCTATTCAGCTCCCAACTATCATATCTATTACATCGATTGTGAGGATTTTGAAATGAGAGAGGCGGTAAGAAAGGGAATGCTGGCCGACGGGATCGACGTTCGGACCCATTTCGTTCCGCTGCACCTTTCCGGCTACGGAAAAGCTTTGGGTTACGAGGCACAGGATTGTCCAGGCAGCCTTTCTGCTTACGAGACGCTTCTGAGACTGCCGATCCATACGGAAATGACGGAAAGCGACTGCGAAACGGTGGTCTGCAGCCTGCTGAAGCAGGCAGGAGTTTCGTGATGGCAGTCTTTCTGTATGTGATCGTCCCGACGTATAACGCTTCCGGCACGATAAGCGAGCTTGTGGAGCAGTTGGAAAAAGAGCTCGGCCAGTACGATTTCCGCATTCTTTTGGTAGATGATGCGAGCGAGGACAATACCAGGGAGATCATCCTGTCGCTGGCAGGTGCTTATTCCAATATCGATTACTATTTTGCTCCGAAAAACCAGGGACAGCAAGCCTCCCTGCGCATCGGCCTTGGGCGAATGTCCGTTCCATGCGAATACGTCGTCACAATGGACGACGATCTTCAAAACCCGGTTTCCGTAATCCCGGCTCTCATTGAAACGATCCAGTCGGGGTACGACCTGGTCTATGCAGTTCCGGTCTTTGGGAAAGAGTCGGGGGGCGGAGAATCCGGCGCCCCTTCCCCGGTCAGGCGATTGGGCAGCCGTTTTCGGGACCTGCTTTTTGACAGTTTTACCAACAAGCCCCCGGGAATCCGAGTCAGCGCCTTTCGGATCATGACCGGCAGCCTTGCTGAAAAGCTTGCCCGGTCGAAAAAAAAGTTTTTCTACCTGTCGGCGGAAGCGTTTCAATATGAGCTCCGCGCGGCGAATATTTCTTACGAATACGTTCCCAGACGCTGCGGCCGTTCCAGCTACCATTTTGGAAAGCTGCTGCTCGTCTATTGCAAGCTCTTGATCAGCTATAAATTAAAGGTGATTTGATGACAAAATTGATGATACTGGGCGGTGGAAGCTGCCAGAAAAACGCCGTACTGCACGGCAAAGCCCTCGGCTATGAAGTGATCGTGGCGGATTATTCAAAAGCGCCGGCAGCAGCAGGATTTGCCGACCGTCATATCGATGTGAGCACCTTCGATTCGGAGGGCTGCATCCGCGCAGCCAGAGAAACCGGCGTCGACGGGATCATGACCATGGGTACCGACCAGCCTGTGCTGACTGCCGCCCTCGTGGCAGAGGCACTGCAGCTTCCCACTTCCATCAGCGCAAAAGCGGCAAAATCGGTCACCAATAAAAAAATCATGAAAGCCCTGTTTCAGGCCAATGATATCCCTTCGGTGAAGAGCTGCTTGATTCACTCTCATTCCACCCTTGAAGATATTGAAGAGCTATCCGAACCGGTGGTGCTGAAGCCGCTGGACTCTCAGGGCCAGCGAGGGATTTTCCGCCTGGAGGACAAGGCACTGGCATTCCAGTATCTCGATCGGACACTCTCCTTTTCCCGGGAAACGGAAGCTTTGCTGGAAGAGTATTATCCTTCCGACGAGATCACCGTAAGCGGATGGATTCAGGATTCTCGACTGACCATACTGACCGTGACCGACCGCATCCTGCTCCCGGACCCCGTTCATATCGGCATCTGCACCTCTCACAGGTTCCCCAGCATCCATATGGACCAGTACCCTGAGATCAAGCGGATCTCTGAAAAGATCGTGTCCGCGTTTCAACTGAAAAACGGACCGCTGTACGTCCAGATGCTCATCGGAACAGAAGGAATCATGGTCAACGAGGTGGCGGCGAGGATCGGCGGCGCCTTTGAGGATGTCATCATCCCGAGGATCAGCGGCTTTGACATCCTGGACGCCGTGACGCGTCTCTCTCTTGGGAGGGAAGCTGACACAGCTTCCCTCCTGGATTTTGACTGTTCCAGATCAACCGGTGCGGCTTCTGTTCAGCTGATGTTCGCAGACCCCGGCCGGATCGCATCAGTCACCCCTCTTTCCGAGATTCTGGCACTGGAGCATGTAATCGATGCAGGCTATAATTACCGGCCCGGCGACGAAATCGGTACGATAGAGAATGCTACCGCCCGATTTGGGCATTGTGTCCTGTTCTCGGAATCGGGATCCGTAGCAGGCTCTGTGGAACGATTCCAGCGCTGCCTTCAAATATTGGATGAGAAAGGGAACAATTTATACAAGGTGTTATGATGATAGATTTGTTCGAAAAGAAAAGTGTTCTCCTACGCAAGGTCCTTTGCGGCATGCTGTCTCTTTTTCTGCTTTCCGCGGCGGTGCTCCTGCCGCTGTCAGGCTGCACAGAAAGAGAAACGGGGAAAGAAATCGGCATCGCGGAACAATACGGCATCGCCTATGCTCCGCTTCAGATCATGCGGGAGCAGAAGCTGCTGGAGAAGGAGCTCCCGGGAGTCAAGATCAACTGGAAGCAATACGGCGGCCCTACGCCGATCCGGGAAGCGATGCTTGCGGGCGAGGTAGATTTCGGATTTATGGGTTCCGCCCCCGTCCTGATCGGCATCGATAACGGCATGGAATGGAAATATGCCACCGGCATTTCCTCCAACCAGGTTGCCCTCGTCACGGACCGGCCCGAGATCAATTCCATTCGGGATTTTTCCGACACGGACAGGATCGCGGTCCTGTCGCCGGGCTCTACCCAGCACATCCTGCTTTGCATTGCCAGCAGCCGGGAATTCGGTGACCCGAATCATTTTGACAACCAGATTGTCTCTCTGTCCCATCCCGACGCCATGGACGCACTGATCGCCGATACGGAAATCACAGCTCACTTTTCAACGCCGCCCTACCTCGACAAAGAGCTTTCTCACGGTATGAAGATCATCACCACAGGGGAGGAAATCATGGGACAGCCCTTCACCTTTATTACGGGAGTGGCTACCGTGCGCTTTCACGATGAAAATCCTGAGGAATACGCTGCGATCCTCCGTGCTCTGAACACCGCGACGGACTATATCAACAACAATATGGACGAAGCCGTAGCGATGCTTGCCCCGATCTATGGGATCGACGAAGCAACGCTGAAAAAACAGATGACATACAACGGCACGATCTATTCCACCCAGCTGACCGGAATCGACAAGCTGGCGGAAGAGATGTACCGGATCGGAATGCTAAAGAAGCCCATCCGCTATGAGGATGCGGTTTTCCCAAGGTAGCGTCTGCCGGGGTAGCTCCTTGGTAACCGCCATTTTAGTATGCTGACGCACAAAAATGGTAATTAGTTTTACGGTTTCTACGGAGCGACTCCGACAGGTTCTATATAGAAAAATGCATCATCCAAAAGGACGTCTAAAATAGAGGTGTTTATGAAAACAGTGAAGAAGAATAAAGAAAGGCTTGTGATCCTGTTCTGGGTCTTCGTACTTCTGGCGGCTTGGGAG
>CAMJRV010000146.1 GCA_946408315.1 uncultured Bacillota bacterium
CGGAAAAGCGAAGTTTTTCGGCAGCGAATTCTTCACAAAGGATTCTGTCATCGTCGATGTGGGAATCAATCTGGACGAAGACGGCAGTCTTTGCGGAGACGTGAATTTCGGAGAAGTTGCCGAAATGGCGGCAGCGGTTTCCCCCGTTCCCGGCGGCGTCGGCACCGTTACATCGATGATTTTATTGAAGCATGTGATCAGGGCAATGAAGCTGCAGCAGAAATAAGCGGCAAAGTCAGCGTGGTAAAGGATATCGGCTATGGAAAAGAAACTTTTAAAACCCGCAGAAATTACAGACTTTACGATCAATATGGCAAAAGATAAAGTCGCAGGAAGTTTTCAGAAGCTGTTGATACTGGGAATTCTGGCAGGCGCTTTTATCGCCTTTGCGGCGGAAGGCTCCAACATGGCAGCCTTCAACCTGTTTGCCGAGCCGACGACCTATGGACTGGGGAAAGCCCTGGCAGGCGTCGTATTCGGAACAGGCTTGATGCTTGTCGTCCTGGCGGGCGGCGAGCTTTTCACCGGGAATACGCTGATCCTCGCAGCAGTATGCGAAAAGCAGGTATCGATGGGAAAAATGCTGAGAAACTGGATCATCGTCTATCTCGGCAACTTTATCGGCTCTCTGCTGGTCGCCTATATGATGGCCCATTCGGGTCTGCTTGCAAGCGGCGCCGACATGCTCGGAGCGGTAACGCTTAAAATTGCCGTGTACAAAGTTAATCTGGGATTCTCCCAGGCGTTCTTTTTAGGAATCATGTGTAACTGGCTTGTCTGTCTGGCCGTATGGATCTCCTTCGGTGCGGACACCATGGCAGGTAAAATCCTTGCTATCTTTTTTCCGATCTGGCTGTTTATCACCTCCGGCTTTGAACATAGCGTCGCAAATATGTACTACATACCGGCCGGCATTATGATAAAGGCAAATACAACCTTTGCAGAGCTTTCTCATCTTTCACGGGACGCTGTTGACTCCCTCACCTGGACTAGTTTCTTCGTAAATAATCTGGCTCCCGTCACCCTTGGCAATATTGTGGGCGGAGGCATCTTCGTGGGAATGGCATATTGGTATGTATATAAAAAAGCATGAACAGGAGGATCCGTATGGCGAATCAAGATAAGGACGACCGGTCCAACAGTGTGAAATCCGTGATGAAAGCGTTTCTCATCATGGAGGAACTGGATAAAGCAGGCGAGCTGAGCATTGGGGATTTAAGTGAAAGACTTCTGATGGATAAGGCTACCGTGCATCGTCTGATCAACACCATCAAGGATGCCGGATATGTGAATCAGAATCTGGACAATAAGAAATACTCCAACAGCTTGAAGCTTTTAGCCATGGGAAACCGTGTGATGGAAAAGACCGGCGTCAAGCATATCTCAAGGCCCTTCGTGGAAGAGCTCGCCAAACAGACGGGGGAGACGATCAATCTCGGCATCCGCGTGGGAAACCGGATCATCCATGTCGACAAGCTGGAAAGCAGTTCGACGATCAAGGTCGGACTCGGGATCGGTACCGCCGTACCGAGCTACTGTACCGGACTCGGGAAGGCAATCCTTGCCTTTACTCCTGAGAAAGAGCTGGAGAGCATCCTGGCCGACATCACCTTTGAGAAATTTACAGAAGGGTCGATTACGGAGAGAGGCCGGCTCCTGGAAGAGCTCAAACGGATCAGGGACCGGGGATATTCGGTCGACGACGAGGAATATGTGGTCGGTCTGATCTGTATCGCCGCTCCGATCTTTGACTATCATGGAAATCCGGTGGCGGCCATCAGCGTATCTTCGCCGAAATACCGGTATGACGCGGACAGACATCTGCCTCTGTACTCCGGCCTTGTGGCGGAAGCCACGAGTAAGATATCGAAAGAGCTCGGATATAAAACAGTTTAATCAATTATTTCAATATTTTATAGCTTAATTTTATAGCTTAAGGAGGAACTAAAATGAGTGAGAAGAAAAAAATGACGATTTCGGACTTCAAAAAGTTCAAACAGGAAGGGAAGAAATTCAGCTTCGTAACCGCCTATGACTACACGACGGCGTCTATCGTAAATGACAGTGAAGTCGAAATCATCCTGGTCGGAGATTCTCTGGGAATGATTATGCTGGGATATAAAGGAACGGAATCCGTGACGATGGATGATATGGTTCACCATTGCAGACCGGTCGTAAAAGGCGCTCCCGATACATGGATCATCGGTGATATGCCGTTTGGTTCCTACAATGTAAGCGACGAGGAAGCCGTCAGGAATGCCAACCGGCTGATCAAGGAAACGAATTGCGACTGCATCAAGCTGGAAGGCGGCGTTGAAATGCTGTCCCGGATACAGGCAATCGTAAAGGCCGGTATCAACGTGATGGGTCATATCGGACTGACTCCTCAGACCGCGTCGGCTCTCGGCGGATTCAAGGTCCAGGGAGGAACTCCTGAGAGTGCAAAGAAGCTGATTGAAGATGCAATTGCGCTTGAAAATGCCGGATGTTTTGCCATCGTGCTGGAATGCGTTCCGTCGGGTGTTGCAAAAGCGGTTACGGAAGCGGTGAGCATTCCGATTCTGGGAATCGGGGCAGGACCTCATGTGGACTGCCAGGTGCTGGTAACTCAGGACATGCTGGGAATGTACGGCGATTTCAAGCCGAAGTTTGTAAAGCAGTACGCACAATTGCGCCAGGTGATGGTGGCAGCCCTCAACGAGTTCCATCAGGAAACGCTGGACGGCCAGTTCCCCACGCCGGAGTACAGCTTCAACAAGGAAGTAGATATTCCTAAATTATATTAAAAGAAAATGGAATAGAAGATGATATCATGATAAAATCATCTCTATCCAGAGAATCAATCAGGAGGCAGAAATGAAGATCGCAATTGTCGGCGCAGGAGCAATGGGCTGCCTGTACGGAGCAAAGCTCTCTGCCGTTCCGACGAATGAAGTATACCTAATCGACGTGTGGCAGGAGCATATCGACGCCATCAATAAAAACGGACTCACGATGGAGGAAAACGGAGAAGAAGTTTCCTACCGGGCGGTCCGGGGCGTCACCGACGCCGGGGAGGCCGGGGTCTGCGACCTGGCAATCGTGTTTGTGAAGTCGACCCTCACCAGCGCTGCCGTAAAGGCGAACAGAGCGGTCTTCGGACCGGATACCGTCGCGCTGACGCTGCAGAACGGACTCGGCAACATCGATCTGATCCGCGCTGAAATCGGCGATGGAAATGTAATTGCGGGTACGACGGCTCATGGGGCGACCATGCTGGGGCCGGGTAAGATGCGCCACGCCGGAAGCGGAAAGACCGTCATCGGAGAATTAAACGGAAAACAGACAGAGCGGATCGAAACGATCGCCGGGACCCTGCGGGAAGCAGACCTGGAAACGGACATTTCCGACAACGTCCTGGGGCTCGTTTGGGATAAACTGCTCGTAAACGTGGGAATCAACGCGCTGACCGGGATTACAAAGCTGCAGAACGGCGAATTGCTGAAGCATCGGGAAATCGAGGAGCTTTTGGAAGCGGCGGTCTCGGAAGCCTATGGAGTGGCCTGTGCAAAAGGGATCACCTTGAGTTACGATGATCCTGTCGGCCATACGAAAGCCGTATGCGTTGCCACCGCGGCAAACAAGTCGTCCATGCTGCAGGATATCCTCAATCATAAGCAGACGGAGATCGATATGATAAACGGGGCTATCGTGCGCGAGGGGGCTTTGGCAGGAATTCCGACACCGGTGAATTCGGTGCTGACAAACCTGATCAAGTTCATACAAAAATAGAATCGTCGAAGGGAAGAAAGGAGCCGTACAGTGAAAAATTATAAACACGTTGCGGACTGCGTAAAATCAGACGAATTAGTAAAGTTTACTCAGGAAATCGTTCGGATCAACAGTGTTTTCGATCCGGAAAAAGAGGGAGCCAATGAGGAAAGAGTTGCGGGTTATATCGCCGAGTTTCTGATAAGGGAAGGCTTCGAGGTACATATGGAGGAAGTGGTTCCGGGCAGACCGAACGTAATCGCTTTTCTCCGGGGAACAGAACCGGGAAAAACCATTTTATTTGAAGGCCACACGGATGTGGTCACCGCAGGGGATCTCGATCAGTGGAACTACGATCCCTTTGGAGCTGAAATCGTCGGTGACAGGATGTATGGCAGGGGAACCTGCGATACGAAGGGAAATGTTGCGGCGGCGATTTTCGGCGCGAAGGCGGTGAAGGATTCAGGAGAAGCCTTTCGAGGCAATATCCTTCTGTGCATCCCCTGTGACGAAGAAGGGATGATGCTCGGAATCAAGCATTTTATCAAAAACGGCTGGGCCGACAACGTGGACGCGGCCGTTATCTGCGAGCCGGAAGAAAATCATATCTGTATTTTCCAAAAGGGCGCCATGAGGGCTGAAATCAGGGTGTTCGGAAAGCAAAGCCACGGCGCGATGCCTCTCACCGGGATCAATCCCAACTGGAGGCTGGCAAAGATTATCTGTGAACTGGAAAAATTGGAGCAGGCTGAGAAGGACCGTTTAGGCTGCCATGAGTACCTGAAATGGCCGAGTATCACGCCGACAGTTATTTCCGCTCCTTCAAAGGGGGAAGCGCAGATCAACGTCGTTCCCGGCGAAGCTTACATGACGCTGGATATGAGAACGGTACCGGGACAGGATCACGATGAATTGAAACAAAAAATACTGGACATCTATGACAGGCTGGCGAAAGATGATCCGGATTTCAAAGCGACTTTAGACATCATTGAAGAAAGACCTTGGACCTCGACCCCGAAGGACGCAGAGATCACAAAGGTGGTCTATCGGGCAGTGGAAGAGATCACCGGAAAAGAACCGGTCTGGCAGGGAGTTCCCGGCGCGACGGACGGAACGTTCCTCCACGCCGTGAAAGGAATCCCGGTCATCGTCATCGGCGCAGGGGATACTTACATTCCTCATCACGCGGATGAATACGTCGACATTCCGGAGCTGGTTGAAACTGCTAAAATTTATGCGTTGACATCGATGTACTTTTTGAATGGAGAGCTGTGAGCGGCGGAAGGTGGCCATGCTGGATTTGAATGATAAAAGAATCAGAGTGATCGTCGGTCATTACGGAAGCGGAAAGACCGAGTTCGCTGTGAACTATGCATTAAAGCTGGCAGAACAGGGGCAGAAGACAGCCCTTGCAGATCTCGATATCGCAAACCCGTATTTCAGGAGCCGGGAAAGACAGCAGTTGTTGGAAGACAGAGGAGTCAAGCTGTACAGCAACACCTTCAACTATGATATTACGGCTGATCTTCCGGCTATCACGGCAAGGATCAAAGCTCCTTTGGAGGACTCCGCCTGCCAGACCGTCATCGACGCGGGAGGGGATGATTCCGGCGCAAGGATTTTGATCCAATTTGACAAATACCTGTCGGGAACCGACTGCGACCTGTTTTGTGTCGTCAACGCAAACAGGCCGGAGACGAGAACCATTGAGGGAGCACTGTTTCATATCAAGAGGATTGAAGCGGAAACGAATCTCAAAATCACAGGGCTTGTCAACAACACTCATTTGCTCAGGGAGACGAAAGCGGAGGATATCCTGAAGGGATATGAACTCTGCATGGAATTGTCCGAGAGGCTTTCCGTCCCGGTCAGGTATCATTGCTGTGTGGAAGGATTATGGGATGATCTGCGGGCAAAAACAAAGGGGCTCCAGGATTTTAAAGTATTCCTTATGAGGCTTTATATGAGAGATAGCTGGTTGGACCGCTGATCGTTCCATCGATGACAGAGGCGCCGGCTCGTCCAATTTAGGTGAAGAAGGGAACATAACTATGTCTAAAGGTCTTGTAAAATTCGACGAAGAGCGATGCAAGGGCTGTGAGCTCTGCATCTCCGTTTGTCCCGTAAAAATATTGAAACTTCATGAAACGAAGATCAACTCCAAAGGATATCGTCCTGCGTGCGTAACTGACACAAGCAAGTGTATCGGTTGCGCTAATTGTGCTGTGATGTGTCCGGACGGGGCGATCAGCGTATATCAGGATGAATAAGGAGGGCGTGAAGATGAGCGAAAAGGTTCTGATGAAGGGGAATGAAGCCTTTGCGGAAGCTGCCATACGGAGCGGATGCAGGTACTATTTCGGCTATCCGATCACCCCTCAAAATGAAATAACGGAATATATGTCAAGAGAACTGAACAAGGCGGGCGGTTCCTTTGTTCAGGCGGAAAGTGAAATCGCGGCTGTCAATATGGCTTACGGCGGAGCGGTTGCCGGAGGAAGAGTTCTCATTTCCTCTTCATCCCCGGGCATTGCACTGATGCAGGAAGGCTTTTCTTTCCTGTGTTCGACGGAAATGCCTCTGG
>CAMJRV010000147.1 GCA_946408315.1 uncultured Bacillota bacterium
TCTGCCTCCGGCAGCGATTTTGTCGAAAAATATGTGGGAGTCGGTGCATCGAGAATCCGTGATCTGTTTGCAAAAGCGAGGAAAGCGTCTCCCTGCATCGTCTTCATCGACGAGCTGGACGCCATCGGAGGCATTCGCGGGGAGAGCAACAACAGTGAACGGGACCAGACGATCAACGCGCTGCTGACCGAGCTTGACGGTTTCAGCGAAAGCGAGGGCATCCTTACGATCTGTGCCACCAACAGGCTTGACATCCTGGATACGGCCCTGACCCGCCCTGGCCGCTTCGATCTGAAGATCGCAGTCAACCTGCCCGACAAGCAGGCTCGATATCAGATCTTAAAACTCCACAGCGCCGGAAAAAAGCTGGGAGAAGAAGTGAAGATAGACGCCCTGGCCAAGAAAACAAACGGCTTTTCCGGCGCCGAGCTGGAAAACCTGCTGAACGAAGCCGCGCTGATCGCCGCAACGAAGGATAAGGAATGGATCTCCAACGAGGATATCGAGGATGCTTTTTTTAAGATCATCATGAACGGACACAAGAAGGAACGGATCGAGAACGATGAATACGCAAGGCTGGTGGCCTACCACGAGTCGGGCCACACCTTGGCGACGAAGCTTCTGACCAACGACGGCGTCCCCACCGTCACCATCGTCCAGAGCACGTCGGGCGCAGGCGGGGTCACCTTCCGGGCGCCGGAAGACGTTCCGCTGAAAAGTAAAAAATACCTGAGAAACCTGATCAAGGTTATGTACGCGGGCCGGGCAGCGGAAGAAATCCTGCTGGCCAGCGGCGACGACATCACCACCGGCGCTTCCGAGGACATCAAGCAGGCGACGGAAATCATCAAGCAATATATCGCCATTTACGGAATGGGAAGCCAGGGCATGATCGATCTGACCCAACTGACAAACCAGTTCAATATGATCGAGGAAGCCTCCGGTATGGCGAATGAGCTCTATCAGGAAACGCTGGAATTTCTTATGATGAACCGGAGCCGCCTGGACCGGATTGCCGCGGCGCTCATGGAGAAAGAAACGCTGGATGAAACAGAAATTGATGAGTTGATCAGTGAACGCCGGTGTAATGCCGGTTGAGGGAATCGGAATCGGGATCGGTGGGCGTCCTGTTCAGAATATTGTTTTCAATATATTTATGAAGGAAAATCTCTCCGATTCCGATGACCGCCGCTGCGGACAGGGCGTCGAGCAGCGAAACGTTCCCTTCGGGCCAGACGTAGCTGCAAAGATAGATCATAAGCCAGCACATTCCCGCGTCAGCGACTGCCGCGGTCGTGTTGTTAAAGACATATAAAATGAGCAGATCCGCGATGGGATACGCAATGAGCGTTATTACAAGGGAAACGAGCAGGATGTTTCCTGCTTCCATATCTGTAAAAATGCCGAGGATGATTTCCGAAACCACGGCAACGATCATGAATTTGACCGTCAGAGCGATCAGATGCTTCATGGCAATTTTCTCCTTTCGGGCCGTCTTTCTGCCTCATTAGGTTTTCCCTGAAAGGATAAAATATACCGATCCCGGATTACAGGAAAACGCCTCTCTCCGCCCAATATTTGGGGAGCACGTTTTCCAGGAATTGCTTCGCAATCGCCGGATCGAACTGGATCCCTGCGTTTCTGCGGATCTCTTCCGCCGCTTCCTGCGCCGATATGGCTTTCCGGTAAGCCCGGTCTTCCGTCATCGCATCGTAAGCATCCACAATCTGAACGATTCTGGAAAGGAGCGGGATTGCATCCTCCTTGATTCCCTGCGGGTAGCCTTTTCCGTCCCACCGTTCATGGAGACAGAGGATCTCGTCGGCGATGGGGACCAGATCGGGAGAAGACATGGCGATGCGGTAACCGATCTCGGAATGCTTTTTCATCTCAATCCATTCGTCTTCATCCAGTTTGCCGGGCTTATTCAAGATCCGGTCGTCGATACCGACCTTTCCGATATCGTGGAGCATGGCGACCAGCTCCAGCTCATCCTGCTCCTGCTGGGTCAGCCCCATACTTATGCCGAGCTCCTTTGACAGATAGGTCAGCCGTTCTGCATGTTCCTGAGTCTCCTGGCTCTTTTCGTGCATCGTCGCCCTTATGGACGACAGAATGACGCTGTGAGAGCTCTTGTGCTCCAGCAGCTTACGTTTATACATAAAGTCCTCTGCGACCTTTGTCACCGCTTCCAACTTTTCCGTCACGCTTTCCTTTGTCGCAAAGCCCAGCGAAATATTGATGGAATACGCTTCCCCCGGAAGGTTCTCGTTATATTCCCTGCACTTCATCCTGATTCTGTCCATGATCCGATTCGCCCCGTCCCGGTCGGTCAGAGGCATCAATATGGTGAATTCGTCTCCGCCGGTCCGGGCGACGATATCGCCTTCCCGGCAGCAGTCCTGCATGATCTTTGCGGTTTCCCGGATCAGGATGTCTCCCTCCGAATGTCCGAACGCGTCGTTGACGAGCTTGACTCCGTTGATATCTCCGATCAGGATCGACAGCGGAAGAAAATCCTCTCTGTCAAAACGGCTCTTCATATGCTCCAGAAAACGGCGGTTGTAAATTCCCGTCAAAAAGTCGTGATTGTTGAGATAGATGATCTCCTCTTCCTTCCGCTTCCGGTCCGTGATATCGATGATCATCCCTTCCAGCGCCTCTACGTTTCCGGCTTCGTCGTAGACCGCCTGGCCCTGCTCGAAGACCCACCGGTGTTCTCCGGAAGCCGTTATGATCTCATATTCCTCCGCCAGCTTCGTCCTGTTATTGACGACGTCGATCCATTTTTCCCACAGGTAATTCTGGTATTTCGGACTGATCAGGTCGTTGAAGGAGATCTCGCTGTTGTTGATGAGACAGGAAGACGGATAGCCGGTGAGCTCATAACACCCTTCCGACGTAAACAGGATCGTCCACTCATGATCGTACTTGCACCGGTATGCCATTCCCGGCAGGTTGGACAGCAGGACGGAATAGCTCCGCTCGTTTTCCTGGAGCTCTTTTTCCGTCTTTACGCGCTCGGTAATATCCTCCAGAATACACAGGTAGGTAAAATCGCGCTGGCTGCTGATCTTAAGGGGCGCCAGCGTAATATTGGCCCAGACTACCTCTCCGCCGGGCTTCAGGTATCTCTTGTTCATGGTGTAGCTTTCGATTTCGCCGGATATAAATTTCTGGAACAGCTCGAGTTCAGCCTCCAGGTCGTCGGGGTGGGTATAGCTCATCCAGCCTTCGGCATTCACGGCTGCGGCAGATCGTCCGACGATTTTCTCATACATGCTGTTGCACTCCACCGTTTCTCCGTAGTTGATGGAAATTCCCACCGGAGACTGCTCGTACACGGTGCGGAAAAGCTCCTCTTCTTTCAACAGCTTCGTATTGGCTTCCGACAGCTTCTGCTTCTCGAGGCGAATCGAAAAGTTGGTTCGTACGATGGCCAGAACAGCGAAATAAAGCAGGATGATGCAGACGGCAATGGCCGAAGCAAGGGAGGCATAGCCCACCGCATTCCGGTACCACATTTTCTCTGAGTAGTCGACGCAGTACAGGGCCATGACGCCGCCCGTGTTCCGGTCCTTCATGGGAACCAGAACGGTGACCCATTTCCCCCACCGGTCCTTATTGTCGATAATCAGGGGCCGCCCGTGGGAAAACAACTCGGAGGCCTGATCGGCCACCTCGAAATATTCCTGACCGGAAGGCGAGCAATCCGGGGAATCGGAAGGCTCCGAATCGGCGGCGAAATATATTTTTTCAGCCCTCATTACGAGGATATACGCAAACCGGATATCCTGATGGGCCGCCGCGATATCCGCCAGGCTGTCTTTGATCTCGAGATACTCCTTCTTCGTGAGATCCCGCTCGTTGATCTCTAATGCTTCTATACTTTCCGGCATGATGCCTGCCGCGGCAACCGAAGCGAGCTTCAGGGCCTCCTCCTTGGTATCCTGCACCGAATGAGACCAAACCGCGTAAATTAAAACACAGCACAGGATCAAAACAGTAAAAAACGAGGCAAAAAAGAAAGCCCTCGCCTTTTTCGAATCCCCGACAATATTCAACAGAAAGCTTTTTCTCCTCGTCATCGCGCCCTCCTGGGTACCATCACTCGTGCTAGTATTTTATTCCAACTCCCGCCTATATTTTACATTCTTCTGTATATTTTGGCAATCCTCTTCTGCGAACCGTTCGAATAGTTGATGAATAGATTGATTCTATATGGTATGATATAGCTGTAAAACGTTTCTCAGACGTGTTGTACTTTGTCAATGGAGGGTATATGCTTACTTTTAAGAAAACGATTAAGGTCGCCTTCGCGTTTCTCTGCAACGGAATGGCGATCAGTCTGTTTATTCTGGCGGGTTTCGGGCTGGATTCCATCAGCGTATTTTCCGCGGGCCTGGCGAACGTCTTTCATACAACGGTTGGAATGGCGAGTCTCGGCTTCTATTTCGTCGTCATCCTCGTCACCTTCTTTGTGGACCGCCGCTATATCAGCGGAGCTACCGTGCTTTCCCTGATTATCGTCGGGCCGTCCATCGATCTGTTTACGAAAGTATTCAGCCATATCGTCTCCCCCGAGTCGGAAATTGCAGTCCGGATCCTTTTTTTTGTGCTTGCCTGGCTGAGCCTCTCCTTTGCGGTGGCGCTGTATCTTTCCACACATTTCGGAATCTCCGGGGCGGAGATGATCCCCGTCATCGTTTCTGACAAGACACATCGCCAGTTTCGCTGGTGCAAGGTAGCCTTTGACATCACGGTAATCATCGTCGGCATTCTGTTGGGAGGAGCCTTCGGAGTTGGCACGATCATCGTCGGCTTCATCACCGGTCCGACGATTCAGTTCTTCAGGAGAAAGCTGGAAAAGGGAAATGAAACATCAGATTGAGCTTACGACAAAACAGAAGGGAATCCTGCTGATGCTGCTGTCCGCGCTGCTGTTTGCTGCGATGCAGGTGGTCATCCATATTACAGGGCAGAAGGTTCCCCTCATGGAGCAGGTCTTCTTTCGCAACGTCGTAAGTCTGATCCTCTGCTTCGTTATCATCAAGAAGAACGGGCTGTCCATGTTCGGTGAGCGGAAATACCAGCCCTTGCTTTTCATGCGCTCGATTTTCGGCCTTCTAGGCCTGGTTTCGCTTTTCTATTCCTCTTCTCATGCATCCCAGGCGGATGTGACGATTCTCAGCAAGCTCTCTCCCTTTCTCATAACGCTGTTTGCGTTTTTATTTCTGAAGGAAAAGATCGCAAAGGTACAGGTCCCGGCGCTGCTGATCGCATTTGCGGGAGCCCTCCTGGTAGCAAATCCTTCATTTCATTCTAATCTATTCCCGCTGTTCATCGCCTTTTTATGCGCAATCTTTTCCAGTGTTTCCTATACGCTCCTCGCCTATTTCAAAGAGAAGGTCGATGCGATCACTGTTATCATGCATTTTTCCGCCTTCTGCGTCACAGCGTCTCTGCCGTTTTTCATCATGACGATGACTTTGCCGAGTCTCCGGGATTTCTTGCTGCTGCTTCTGATCGGAATTTTTGGCGGCTTCGGCCAGATTGCCCTCACCTACGCCTACCGCATGGCCCCGGCGTCGGAAGTGAGCATATACAACTACTCCGGTATTCTTTTCTCCATGATTCTCGGCTATGCCGTTCTCGGCGAGACCGTTCCCCTGAGTTCTCTGCTGGGAGGAACCCTCGTCATCGCTGCCTCGCTGCTCACCTACCGGTATTCCAGCCCGCCGGCCGAATAGCTTTCGGGCATATCCCCGACAGAAATACTCCCAAACAGCGCCGATCCGCAAATAAATTTGCGGTTTTCTCCGCTTCCCTTCCGTTTAGTTGACGGTGATCGGAGGCAAGGTATATAATAATCCTGCGTTTTAGCTCACAGAATATTCAAGCGCTATATTCATGATCTACTGCGGAAAGGAAGTTTTTATGTACCAGGAAGCGTTACGGCCTGTTTGGGCGGAAATCAATCTGAGCAATCTCGATTACAACATAAAGCAGATCAAGCAAAAGGTAGGCGGCAAAGAAATCATCGGCGTTGTCAAGGCCGACGGTTACGGCCACGGCGCCGTAGAGGTCTCAAAGGTGCTGCTGGAAAACGGGGTAAAGACCCTTGCCATCGCCACCCTTCAGGAGGCCATTACGCTGAGAGAAGGCGGAATTGCATGCCCCATCGTCATGCTGGGCATCACGCCGGAAATGTATGCGGATACCCTGCTGGAATACGATATTACTCCGGTCACTTCATCCTATGAAAACGCCACGGCGATCTCTGAAGCCGCCAAGGCCGCCGGAAGGATCATAG
>CAMJRV010000148.1 GCA_946408315.1 uncultured Bacillota bacterium
TTCAAGTATTCCATTGCAGGTTATTACAAAGTTACCCATAAATACAAACTATAATAAATCGAAGGAGGGGGTATTTGTGATGGAATTACAATTAGAGAATGTGCGCAATACAATTTTCGGCAGGCTTTCAAGAGCATCGCGCGAATCGTCCAAGTTTGCGGCCTTCGATTTTGCAAGAATCGCCGCGATCGTGATCGGTTCGGTCCTGCTTGGCAGAGCGGCCCTGTTCTACGCTATTTTTCCCTGCGGGATCGCGCTCATAACCGTATTGATGCATAAGGGGAGGGCGAATATCTACGCTCTGCCGCTGATTCTTTTCGGTCTGTTCACAAATTATGGGACGGGCTATGACATCTGGGGAGACGCCATCGCGACGGCTGCCTGCGGCGTGCTCTTTTTCCTGACGGCAAAAATCAGCATGGGAATTCCGGTAAAAGCTTTTTCCGCTGCAGGTATCATGGTCGTGACGAAGTCGGTGTATTATCTCGCGGCCCAGCTTGTCTTCATCTTTGATATCTTTATGATGTTTGTCGAATCGATTCTGATTCTGGCTCTCGTATATATTTTTCACAGGTTTTACGGGCTCCTCGACAAGGGGAAGAAGGGCAGCAGTACTCTGGCCGAGGGCATTATCGCCACTTCTGCAGTCTTTGTCTTAATGCTCGGTGGAATCGGGGTAGAGACCCTTGGGGTTTTCTCCATCATCAACCTCGGAGCCCTGTTCATGATCCTGGTGATCGGATATAAAATCGGTATTATGGAAGGCGGGATTTCCGGTATCGTCTCAGGCATGGCCGCCATGTTCCTGACATCGGGCTCTCCCGCCCTGATCGGAATTTTTGCTTGCGCCGGCATGACGGCCGGTTTCTTTAAAGGCTTGAACCGAATCGTCGCCGGCGTTTGCTTTGCGGCGGTATGCATTTCTTTCGGGCTGGTGAAGGGATATCCCGAGCTCTATCTATCGGTCTATGATCCTCTTCTGGCCGCCGTGGTATTCGCGGCAATCCCCAGAAAGTGGATGAACAGGATTGAGCTGCTCCTTGCCCGGATAAGAAGAGACCATATTTATGAGGAACTGATGGCCAGGGACCGGATGCTGCTGACCCTCGGCGGCTATCTGGAAACCTTTGAGAAGCTGGCTACTCTTTACAGCGGGACGAAAAACAGGAGCAACATTATCGCGATGCAGTTCAAGGGCATGTCGAAGGTCACAAAGACCATGATGGACGCTCTGTCCGCCTCCGAGACGGCAGTGATGCCCGCCAAGGAAAAATACAGCGTCAAGGTCGGGGTTTCCGGGTATGCCAAGGAGCGGAGCGTCTCCGGGGACAGCTACATCTGCGCCGATCTCAAAGAAGGGGAATATATGATCGCTCTGAGCGACGGAATGGGGAAAGGGGAAAGCGCGTCGAGAGAGAGCGCGCTGACGATCACGTCCCTTTACAATCTCATGAAGGCGGGCTTTGACGTGGAGCTGGCGCTGAAGACGATCAATTCGCTGCTTCTGTTCAAATCGACGGAAGAGATCTTCTCTACGGTGGATCTGGGACTTTTCAACAGGGTGACAGGCAAGATGAAATTTTTCAAGATCGGCGCTGCGGCCACCTTTATCAAACGGGGCGGCAAGGTAGAGACGATCAAGGTATCCGCCCTGCCCATGGGGATCGTGGACAGCATAAGGATCAATCATATCGAGATTCAGGCCCGAAAGGGTGACGAAATCATCATCGTCTCCGATGGAATCACCGAGGCCGACAGGAGCGACGGTCAAATGGAGTGGATCAGGGAGACGATTGAGAATATCCGTTCCCGGGATCCTCAAACCATGTCGGACCTCATCATCAATAAAGCGGTGGAGCGGTACGGACTGAAGGAAAAGGATGATATGACCGTAATCACCGCGATCATTAATTGAATACTTTATTTATACTGCTCTCTGATAGAAAAAGCCGCGTCCGTACTCCGGAACGCGGCTTTTCCATATGGACTGGAATGGACTGATATGGACCAATATGGACTAAAGCGTGCTGTGAGCCCTGCGGTATGCGCTTTCCATCAGCATGCTCTGATCGACGATCACTCTCTCATATTTTCCGCGGCAGACCTGCCCGAAATCATCATGGCCGGAAAGATCGAGAAAGATTCTATCCCCGTCCACTTTTGTCACTGTGAGCACGATAGAAACCGTTCCGTCGATGATGGTCGGCTTATCGTGAGACAATTCAATGTTTTTTCCGACGGTAATATAGCCTTCAGGCAACCTGGAATCGAGTAATTTGGTTGTCGCTTCAATAATAATTGCCATAATTGTGGGAGTGGAAATCAGATAGTCGAGAATTCCCCCGGAACCTGTGCCGGACAGGGAATTCATCACAGGGCCCTCATATTTGTAAATCATTGAGAGTCCTTCTGTTATTTTATGGTTTATCATTATATTCCTCCTTTAAGCTAAGCTTTACATTCCGAGCAGGGTCAGCATGATGCCCCCTGCGATGGCCGTGCCGAATACTCCGGCAAGATTCGGGCCCATTGCGTGCATGATAAGGAAAATATACGGGTTCTCTTCCAGAGCGACCTTGTGGGAGACTCTGGCTGCAATCGGAACGGATGCGATGCCCGCCGAGCCGATCAGCGGATTGATCTTTCCGCCGGAAAGCTTGTTCAGCAATTTTGCTCCGAGGATCCCGCCGGCGGTCCCCGTCATGAAAGCGACCAGCCCCAGAATGATGATTTCCAGGGTTTTCAATTTGAGGAAGGTATCGGCGCTCATCGTTGATCCGATGGAGAGTCCGAGTAAAAGGGTGATCACATTCATAAATTCACCGCTGGCTGTTTTTGCAAGGCGCTCAACCACTCCGGACTCCTTCAGCAGATTCCCCAGCATCAACATCGTAATCAGCGGGGCGATGGGCGGAAGCAGCAGATCGATGATCACGGTGATGATCAGGGAGAACATGATCTTTTCTCTCTTTGATACAAACCGCACTTGCTTCATCATGATGTTTCTTTCTTCCTTTGTCGTCAGAAGTCTCATGATAGGCGGCTGAATCAGCGGCATAAGCGCCATGTAAGAATAGGCGGCTACGGAGACCTGCGCCATCAAATGCGGCGCGAGATGCTGTGTGACGTAAATTGCCATCGGCCCGTCCGCTCCGCCGATGATCCCGATGGCGCCGGCTTCAAATATACTGAAGCCCAGCAGCTTTGCGCCGATCAGCGCAATGAAAATGCCGACATGGGCAAAAGCGCCGAGGACCAGCAGACTCGGATTTGCGATCATCGGTCCGAAATCGGTCATTGCGCCTACCCCCAGGAAGATGAGAGGGGGATAGATCATATGCTCGACGCCCAGGTAAAAGAAACTGAGCAAACCGCCGTTCAGCAGTAAATCCGTACCCGGGATATTTGCGACGATGCAGGCAAAGCCGATGGGCAGAAGCAAAAACGGTTCATAATGCTTATGGATTGCCAGATAAACCAGCAGCATGCCGACAAAAATTAAAAATACGTTTCCGGGTGTGAGCATGATTAGCCCGGTTGATTCCAGCATGGCTTGCAGAGCCTTGATCAATATCATGTCAGTTGCCTTTCTTTCTCAATGTAAATTTTATTTTATTGACCAGAGGAAACAGTTTAAAAAGCTGTCCCATGGCATAAAGGAACACAATCAGTAATATCATATCGATCACCGATAGATAAATTGCGCCCTGTACTGTGTCATTAATCATAGATTCCATAGATTCCCTCCTTTGTTTACCTTTGTTTTAAAATTTGATCGGGATTTATCAGTATTCTTCTCAACGACATGATTTTAATCCCAAAAGAAACTCCATTATTAAACAACAGATTTTTTATAAATTCAATAGTAGAAGGGCATGTATATTGTATTAAATCCGACGAAACAATACGAAAAAAATCGTATCATCATAATGCGGGAAATGTGGTATAATCACAGTATGATTACGGAAAGAGTAAGAAATACAATTATCCATAACGGCTTGATTGAAAAAGGCGAGCACATCGTCGTCGGTCTCTCCGGAGGCCCCGACTCGGTGTGCCTTTTTCATATTCTGCACCGGCTTACGGACGAGCTCGGTATCGAACTCCACGCGGTTCATATCAATCATGGGCTGAGGCCGGGAGCGGCGGATGAGGACCAGCAATATGCCGAGACGCTCTGTGCGGCGTATCAGACGCCGTTTTACTCCTTTTCTTTTGATGTAAACCGGATCGCCAAAGAGCAGGGAATCTCCGGCGAGGACGCGGGCCGAAGGGTGCGTTACCAGTCCTTCTTTGAAGTCGCCGGGCGAATTTCATCCGAGACGGGCGCCTCCGTAAAAATCGCCGTTGCGCAGAACATGAACGATCAGGCGGAAACCATTCTGATGCGCCTCCTTCGAGGCACGGGGACCGACGGGCTCGGCGGTATCGAATACATGCGGACCGAAGGGGATAAAGGCGTCGTCATCCGTCCGCTGCTGGATGTGTCGAGGGAGGAGATCGAATCGTACTGCATGGAGAATTGCCTGGACCCGAGGATCGACCTCACCAACCGGGAGCCCATCTATACGCGGAATAAGATCCGGCTGGAGCTTCTGCCTTATCTCCGGGAAAATTACAATGGAAATATCATCGCGGCGCTGAACCGCCTCTCTAAAATTGCCAGGGAGGACAAGGCTTACTTTGCGCAAAGGGTGGAGGAAATCGTCGCGGAACATGCCGATTTGAAGGGCGGGGAAAAAGCCTCCATTCCTCTGGAAACCCTCAGAAAAGAACAGCCTGCAATACGGCGCAGACTTATTATGAGGCTTCTGGACGCCGTCGGGCTGTCGGCGGATATTACCGCAGTCCATCTGGGACAGGCGGACCGGCTGCTGAAGGAGGGAAAGACGTCGTCCGTCGCGGAATTTCCGCGGGGTTATGTCATGGTGATCTCCTATGAGACTGTTGAATTTTATCAAAAAAGCGACTTGGGCCGCTTCGATTTTGAGTATGAATTAAATATGGAGGGAATCACGGAAATTTCTGAATTAAATGCGGTGATCGGGGTAAAAATTCTAAGAAGACAAGATTGGGAAAAAATCGAGGATGAGAGAGAAAATTTCCGGCGTTCCGGGGGGATGTGCCGGCTGAGCCTCGACAAGATATTGAGCGACGGACGGAATCCTGTCGTCAGGACGAGAAAGCAGGGAGATTATATCGTACCTCTGGGTATGCAGGGGCGAAAAAAACTGCAGGATTTTTTTGTCGATCAAAAATATGCGAGAGAAGAAAGGGATCGGATTCCGATCCTTTGTCTGGGATCGGAGGTCGTCTGGGTAGCGGGAGGCAGAATTAGCGAAAATTACAAGGTGGACGATGGCACGGAGCGAATCATTGTACTTGAATATTCAGCAAAAATGTGATAAAATTATGAACTGTCATTGCGAAGTAAACTAGTTTCTGCAAAGAGGCGCTGTTGCGCCGGGCAGAATGTAAAAAAGTTTGAGACAAAGTCCGAGAAAGGGGAACAACAGACATTGAATAACAGAGTTTTCAAAAACTTAGGGATATATGTCGTGATCTTCGGCTTGGTGCTGGCGACTGCCTGGTTTTACCGGGGAACGCCGGAGCCGGAGGTAAAAGAGGTCGATTATTCGTATTTGGTCACTCAGTTAAAGGATGGAAAAGTCAACGAGATTTTGATCAACGACCGGACCATTACGGCGACCCTGAAAAATAAGGATCACGATAAGATCATCGCTTATGCTCCATCTATTTTAGATCTTGATAAGCTCAACGGAGAATATATCTATCCGCAGATGAAAGAGGGCAAACTCACTGTGAAAAGTGACGCGCCCAAAGAAACGCCCTGGATCGTCACGCTTCTGCCGACGATCATCATGGTCGTGATCCTCATCGTCTTCTGGTTCGTATTTATGAATCAGGGCCAGGGAGGAGGAGGCAAGGTCATGTCCTTCGGGAAGAGCCGGGCCAAGCTTCACAAGGAAGACGAGCTGCACAAGATCACCTTTGCCGACGTGGCGGGGCTTGACGAGGAAAAGGAAGAGCTGGAGGAAGTGGTTGACTTTCTCAAAAATCCGAAAAAATACAACAGTCTGGGTGCCAGAATCCCGAAGGGTATCCTTCTGGTAGGCCCTCCGGGAACAGGAAAGACCTACATTTCAAAGGCCGCGGCAGGCGAGGCGGGGGTACCGTTCTTCAGCATCAGCGGTTCCGATTTCGTGGAGATGTTCGTCGGAGTGGGCGCTTCCCGTGTAAGAGATCTGTTTGAACAGGCGAAGAAAAATTCGCCCTGCATCATATTCA
>CAMJRV010000149.1 GCA_946408315.1 uncultured Bacillota bacterium
ACTATCCCATGGAAGAGATCATGACGATCATGAAGCCGATTTATGAAGAAGCAGTGGCCAGAGCCAAGGCAGAAGACACACCGGAAAAGCGCAGAGGCGTGGGCATTGCCTGGGGAGGCTTTAACGTAACGGAAGGACCTGCGGATCAGTGCACCGTTGCCATTGAGCTGCGGGAAGACGGAAAATTCGTCAAGTATGATACGTGGCAGGACCAGGGCCAGGGCGGAGATGTAGGGTCCCTTCAGTGTACGCTGGAAGCCTTGAAGCCGCTGGGCGTTACGGTAGACGATATCGTGCTGATCCAGAATGACAGCAAGTACTGTCCCGATTCCGGACTGTCTGCGTCCTCCCGCCAACACTATATGAACAGCATTACCTCGAAAATGGCGGCGGATCAGTTGATGAACGCCATGAGAAAGCCGGACGGAACGTACCGGACCTATGCGGAAATGATAGCGGAAGGCATCCCGACCAAGTATGAAGGGGAATACCTGAACCCCAGTGATCCCGATCTCTGCGGACTGGACCCCAATACCGGGATTGGAAACCCGACGCCCGACTATACCTACGGCATGTTCCTTGCGGAGGTGGAAGTCGATACGGCCACCGGAAAGACCACCGTGCTGTCCTACACCTGCGTAGACGATGTGGGCGTAGTAGGCAACATCGATTCGGTCAACGGCCAGGCCTACGGCGGACTGTCCCACTGTATCGGCTTTGCTCTTTCGGAAAACTATGACGATGTCAAGAAGCACAATAACATTCTGGGGGCAGGTGTGCCTGCGATCAAGGATATCCCGGATGACTTCAATATCATCCATGTGGTAACCCACCGGAAAAAGAATCCTTTCGGTTCCTCCGGCGCATCGGAAGCCTTCCAGTCAGGCGGACATATGGCGGTCATCAATGCCATCTACAATGCCTGCGGCGTGAGAATCTATGAGATCCCTGCCCTGCCAGCCAAGGTGAAGGAAGGCTTGGAGAAGCTTGCAAAGGGTGAGAAGATCGAGCCGCCGAAGAAGTACTTCCTCGGTTCCCACTTCTACGAGGAGATGGAATACATCAGGAACAACCCCGTCTAAAGGCCGACAGCGACGATGACTGGAAGCCTCTGGAGCGGGTGAAGCTGCTGGAAAGAACGGAAGCATCTGGATCAGGGCTTCCTGTGGCGAAACCCTTTGAATTATGGTATAATAATATCGGTCTGCGATGTATTTCGCAGGCCGATATTGGTAGTGAGATAAAGCGCGTTGCGTTTAAAAAGTGAAGCAAGTTGCGTTTAAAAGTAAAGCGCGTTGATGTATTTTAAAGAAATGGTGATTTATGGAACAGTATTTGAAAAATTTTAAAAATTGCCGGGAGAAGGAAATTCCCTTTTGCGCGGCGGAATGTCCTTTTCATCTGGACATCCTCGACTTCATCGAGAAAATGAAGCGCGGTGGATTTAAAGGCGCCTTCAAGACCTATCGCAATGCGGTGGGCTTTCCTCTCATCGCATCGAATCTGTGCCATGAACCCTGTAAAGGCGTATGCCCGAGAAAAGGACCGGACAGCGCCATTGACCTGCTTATGCTGGAAAAGGCGTGTATTTCCTTTGCGGGGGACAGGAGCCCCACCGATTATAATCTGCCCCTGAAAAAGAAGAAGGCGGCGATCATCGGAGCGGGAATCAGCGGACTTGCCTGTGCGCTGCGTCTTTGCATGAAAAAATATGAAGTGGAAATTTTTGAAGCGTCCGGGCGAATCGGCGGCTACCTTTGGGAGCTGATGGAGCCGGAGCTCTTCTTGACCGATATAGAAGAACAATTTAAGCACGAGAAATATGTGCTGCATCTGAATACACCTGTTCATTCCCCTGCGGATCTGGCGGAGGGCGGCTTTGACGCGGTCTACGTCGCAACAGGAGACGCCGGGAACGACTTCGGCCTGCTGGAGGATAACCAGGCCATGATCGGAAACGCCGGATGGTTTGCCGGCGGCGGTCTGATCGGAGAATCGCCTGTCTATGCCCTGGCAAACGGCTTGAACATGGGAACGGTCATTGATAACTTTTTGAAGACAGGAAATCTTTTAAATCCGGAAAACGTACAAAAGACCTGTATGCATCTCGATCCTGCCAAACTGAAATATGAGGAGCCGGTCGTTCCCGCAGACGGAGCGGGCTACAGCGAAGAGGAAGCGAAGCGGGAGGCCGCGCGCTGCCTGGAATGTCAGTGCGATTTCTGCCGAACCTATTGCGATCTGACGGAGTTTTATAATAAATGGCCGCTGAGAATCCGGGATGAGATCATAGCCACCACCCTTCCCGGTTCCACCGAGGTAAAAGCGTCCCCGGCCAAGCGGCTTTTGAGCACCTGTAACCAATGTGGCCTGTGCAAAGAGACGTGTCCGGAGGAGATCGACCTGGGAGGCCTGATCCTGGAGGGCAGAAAGAGCATGCACCGCCAGAAAAAAGCGCCATGGGTATTTCATGATTTCTGGCTGCGGGATATGGATTTTTCCAATGGATCGCTGGCCGCGTTCACAGGAGCGCCCGGAGAACCTCCGGCAGGCGTGCCCGGCCAACTCCCGGCAGAAGCGCACGAGGGACTTCGGACAGAAGATTCCGGCGAAGTCCCTTCCGGCGCAGCCCTTTCCAGCGAAAAAGCGAAATGCGAGTACGCCTTTTTCCCGGGCTGTCAGCTTGGGGCAAGCGAACCCGCATTGGTAGAGAACGCGTACGCCTATCTCGTGGGCAAGAAGCCCGCTACCGGCCTGATGCTGCGCTGCTGCGGCGCGCCTGCCGAATGGTCGGGAGACGAGGAGAAGTTTGACTGGGAGCTGGAAACGATCCGCAGTCTGTGGGCGGAGCTGGGAAAGCCGGTGGTAATACTGGCCTGTCCGACCTGTGAAAAGAAATTCAAGACCTATCTGCCGGAGATTCCGGTGGTCTCCTTATATGAAATCATCGCTCAATGGGGGCTGGAAGCGTCTTCGACAGCGGCAAACTGCCTGGAGATGCCGGAGCACCCGGAATCACCGCAAACTCCTGAATCCGGGAAAGTATACTCCGTATTTGACGCCTGCGCGGCGAGACATGAGCCGGGGATGAAGGCCGCCGTCCGCCGGTTGGCGGAAGGTGCGGGCTGCAGTCTTGCGCCTATGCCGTTTCACGACGCCTTTGAGCAGTGTTGCAGCTTCGGGGGACAGCCTAGCGCAGCGAATCCTGAATATGTCGACTTTGTCGTGCAGAAGAGGATTTCGGAAAGCGACAAGCCGTATATCACATACTGCGTGAACTGCCGTGACGTTTTCCTCGACGCCGGAAAGGAAGCGGTCCATATTCTGGATCTGCTTTTGGGCACGGGAAAGGGCCCCGACAGGCTTGCGACGGTCAGCGAGCGCCGGGAGAACCGTATCCGCCTTAAGCAGAAGCTTCTGAAGACGTACTGGAATCTGGATATGGAGGAACGCAGGAAAGAAGAGAAGATCGCTGTGAAGATTCCTGAAGCGCTTGCAGAAAAGCTCAGCAGGAACAGGATTCTGGAGGAAGACGTGATCGAGGCTCTGGACTTCTGTGAACGCACCGGACGCAGGGTCTATCATCCCGACCGGGAGACGTTCAGCGGGTACAAGGAGATCGGCTATACGACGTATTGGGTGGAATACCGGATTGTCGGGCCGGACAGCGATAGCGCTGTGACGGGAGCTTCGGCTCCAGGCGGAGGCGTCGAAGCGGGCCTTCCCTCCTACGAGCTGGTCAACGCCTATGCTCACAGAATCAAGATCGAGCTGGAGGCGGTCTGGAACGGAAAAAGGACAGAGACGTGATATTCCCTAAGGAAGACCTGAAACCTTATACCGAGCTTATGCGAAGCATACAAGCGAGGGAGGCTTCTGTGGGAATACCACGTCACCTGCATGTCCGATATTAGTTGACAGGGGGCGCTCCCGCTGATAAACTACAATTGAATCTAGAGTAACGAAAATATCTCCGAGCCTTATTTCTTTCGGCAGAAATGCTAATAATACTGCTAAGGAATTGAGGTCTATGGGTTTGCGGGGAAACACGCAAACCTCCCGCGTTTGGAAAGGGGAAGGTAAAAATAAAAGCAGCATTTTTAGCCTATCCTTTTTTTGAACGAGGGATGGGCTTTTTGTTTTGAGAGCTAACGATTAAAATCCAAACAAAGAGGCAAATTTTAGGAGGTTTTCATGAAACATTTATCAAAGATGACCTTGAACATCAACGGTGCAGACCGTATGTTCATCTGTGATCCTGAAAAGGACACCCTGGCTGGCGTCCTTCGGCGTCTTGGCCTGACGGGAACGAAAGTCGGATGCGGAACCGGCGTATGCGGCGCATGCTCCGTTATTCTCGACGGAAAAGTAATCCGTTCCTGCACCAAGAAGATCAAGACCGTGAAGGAATACAGCTCGGTAATCACAATTGAAGGACTTGGAAACGCGATGAATCCCCATCCGCTTCAGTATGCCATGGTGCATCTGGGCGCCGTGCAATGCGGCTTCTGTTCACCGGGATTTATCGTATCCGCTTATGGACTGCTCCAGGAAAATCCGAATCCCACCAGGGAAGAGGTCCGCGACTGGTTCCAGAAGCACAGAAACGTCTGCCGCTGTACAGGCTATAAGCAGATCGTAGACGCGATCATGGAAGCGGCTGCAATCATGCGCGGTGAAAAGACGCTGGCAGATATTACGTATGATTACAAGAAGGATGTCGGAAACTACTACGGCAAACCGATTGTGCGTCCGAACGCCATGGCGAAAGCCTGCGGCGTATGTGACTATGGCGATGATATCGCGCTGAAGATGCCTGCGGAAACGCTGCATGTGGCCCTTTCAATGCCGAGAATCGCCAACCATGCGAAGATCCTGAACATTGACTGCAGCGAAGCGGAAAAGATGCCCGGCGTCGTGAAGGTCATCACTGCAAAGGATGTGGATGGAGCAAATCATTTGATGATGTTCCAGTTCTCACCGAGAACGACCGCCCTTGACCAGGTTCACAAGCTGCTGGTTGATGAAAAGATTATCAACTGGGGTAACGTCGTGGCTATGGTTGTCGCAGACACCGAAGACCACGCGAAAGAAGCGGCCGACAAGGTCAAGGTTGAAATTGAACAACTGCCCGAATATATGAACTATCTCGATGCGGTAATGCCTGATGCCATGAGGATTCATCCGAATATGGACAACGTCTTCGCGTGGCAGCCGGTATTTAAAGGCGATTCCGAGAAAGTACCCGAAATGATCGACGATGCTCCGTACTCTGTGGAAGGAAGCTTCTATTCCTCCAGAGAACCGCACCTGTCCATCGAAGGCGATACGATCCAGGCTTATTATGACGAAGACGGATTGCTTACCGTACAGTGTAAGGCTATGACGACCTATTTTGACAGAGACGATATCGCACAGGCGGTAGGTCTCGATGTGGAGCAGATCCGCGTCGTTGAAAATCCAACCGGAGGTTCCTTCGGATGGGCGATGAACGCCGCCTCCTATTCCCTCGCCGCTATCGCGTGCAAGGTGATGCAGGCTCCGATCGCGCTGCATATGGATTATGCGCAGTTCATGGCTTTCAGCGGAAAGCGGGCGCCTTCCTTTACCAACGGCCGTCTGGCCTGCGACAAGGACGGCAAGATCCTTGCCGGAGAATTTGACGCCGGTATGGATCACGGCTATGACCCTGCTCTCGGCGATGACGAAATGATCAAAATCTGCCGTTTCATGTTCTTCCCCTACGTTGTTCCGAATGTGCTGGGACTTGGAAGAACAGCGGTTACCAACCACTCCCACGGCGTTCCTTACAGAGGATACGGCGCTCCTCAGGCTTACACGGCAGGCGAAGCGCTCATCGATATGATGGCCGAGAAGATCGGTATGGACCCGTTTGAATTCCGGTATAAGAATATCGCAAGAGACGGTGAATTGAACATCAACAGCGTTCCGTTCCTCCAGTATCCGATGGAGGAAATGATGGATAAAATGAAGCCGCTTTATGATAAGGCTGTTGCGGAAGCGAAGGCGAAGGATACGCCTGAGAAGCGCCGCGGCGTCGGTCTTGCATGGGGTGGATACAACGTCGGACTCGGTTCGGACGACTTTTCCAACATCGCCATTGAACTCGTCGGCGACGGAAAGTTCGTAAAATATGACACCTGGCAGGATCAGGGCCAGGGAGGAGACCAGGGTTCCCTGATCTGCATGCTGGAAGCCCTGAAGCCTTACTTCCCGAACGTCATGCCCGACGATATCAAGCTGGTGCAGGCAGATACGAAATACTGCCCGAATACAGGAGAAT
>CAMJRV010000150.1 GCA_946408315.1 uncultured Bacillota bacterium
GCTCATGACAGTTCCGAGACAGTCCCTGCAATTCGGGTGAGGCAGTCCTTCGGTGTCGGTTACGGCAAAATACAGGCCGGAACAGCTTTTCACAGGCAGCATGAGCCCGCTGTCCTTTACGCTCATCCCGATCCTTCCCGCCTCCACGACCCGAAACAAATCGTTCGTCTTGCCCATAGGCATCCCATAAAAGCCCGGTCCGAAGGCGTCGGACAGAAAGACCTCCTGCCCCGGTCCGGAAAACTCCCGGTTCAGGTCTTGTTTGAGCAATTCCTCAAGCATATCTCTTGCCGAATCCGTATATGCCGTTCCCCAGATATCCGCAAACACCTGATCCATAATATCATCTTCATCGCGATAAGTACACTCCCCGACTGTAAGCATATAGGCATAAATTTTTTTGACACAATCCGGGTTGACATTCTCAAAAGCCGGACAGTAAAACTCCATTCCATCCAGCACGACTTTCCGGTCCCGGAAGATCTCAGGCCCATAGGAAGAAACGACGGCCCGGGGGCGAATCCCGGAAAGCCCCAGGCGTCTTGCGTTCATGGCCAGAGGGAGCATTTTTCGATGCTTCTCGTTTTCTTCCTGAAAGCCGCATATTTTGAAGAAATATTCTTTTGCTTTTTCAAACGCTTCTGCTTCGGCAAACTCGATGATCTTGTTTTTCATTGCATTCCTCACGCGATCTTAAAAATAAACAGCTCTAAAAAATAGATCAGCATAATTGCTATGCCCAGAGGAACCCCCAACTTTGCCCATTCCTTGCTCCCGATATCCAGCTTACAGGCCGAAATGATATTGGGGATATTTCCGGGAATCAGCATGCCGCCGCTGATCAGAAGACCCATGAGAATCGCCTTGATCTGCTCCTGCCCCATCAGCGGGCTGATTTCCGCTGCCGCCAGGGTCGCATTGTCGAGAACCGCGGAGATCATATTAATCCAGTACAGAAGCATGCTGTCCAGATGGATGATGTATGTATTGATCAGGGGTTTAAATCCCGCACCCAAAAGCTCCAGCGCGATGATGAACAGGAAAATCTTTGCCGCCCGCATTACGATACTCGAATAGCTCTCTGCGGCCGGCGCCATGGGACAATCCGGGTCCGCCTCATCCATTTCCTCATGATGAATCAAAACGGCATTCCGCCCGACGGCAACCGCTCCGAACAGGGCGAGAAGCAGGACGCCCGGGACAATATAGACACCGAGGGTGCGGAGTAAAAAGAAAAAGTCCTGATCCAGCAGCGAGACGACGATGGTCGCCAGGGGTTCGCCGACCGGAGTCAATGCGGCTCCCAGCCCGATGGAAAAACAGGCAATGATACACAGCCTGATCTTATACGTTCTCTCAAAGGGCAGAGCCTGAACGATTTCCACAAGAACGAGAGAGGCGATGATAGCGGTAATCACGCTGGATAGCAGGCCCAGGACGGCGATCACGAGGAACAGAAACACGTAAATGGAACACCTGCGGGTCGCAAAATCGACAAACTGCCTTATTCTTTCCACGGAATACTTGAATAGAATCCCTGCGATCAATACCGCTCCTGTAATAAAATACAACATCTCGTTGTGAAAAATATGTACAAACAGCTCGACCGATAAAACTTTGCTTACGGTTACCGCAGTGAATCCCATAATAAATAGGAAAACTTCTAAATTATGTTCCACTTTTTTGATAAAAAATGGAAGAGCCAGGATAGCGATCAATAATATTACCAGACCTATTATCATTTTCTTCTCCTCAAAATACGATTCGCTTCTACTGCAAAGGGGCCGCTGTCACAGCAGAGCTGATCGGCGGCCTCCTCTGCAGTCAGAGATTCTTTGCTTCCCAGTTTCTATTTCACATATTTTTTGACTTCGGCGATCAATTCCTGTTTGTTGGGAATGATGGAAATATACTTCTGCTCCCCGTTGATGCACATGGTCGGCAGATTTGCGATCCCCATCTTTCTCGTCCGCGCAATATCTTCCTTGATAAAATACTTGTAGACCCTGTAATCGGCAAAATCTTTCATTTCATCGTACGCGTCCTCAACGGCGGCCAGCATGTAGGTACACGCTGCGCACTGCTCCGGATCCAGCAGGAACAGTTCGATAAGCACTTTATCCAGGTTCGCATAATCCGGTATTTCCACATCGATATCGTCGACAACGACCTGATAGTTTTCGATCAGTTGACGGGCCTTTTCAGGATGCTTCACCGCCTCGGCGCATGCCACCGTATTCTCGATGGGCGTGTCATACGGCATGTCGCACCCCGGGCTGACGATGAGATTGTGATGATCCGCAATGCTGTCCAGCAGATCGATGACGCCCTTCATATTGTCTTCCTGAGTCCCGTGGAGCATCGTCGTCGTGAGCGGGATATTTCCTCCCATCGTGATATTGTACTGGTCGCTGATTTCCTTTGCCTTGGCAAGATTGACGTTTTCGTCCACCGAGATGCCGTCCGGTCCCATCTGACACATGACTTCGATCTGCTTTGTCGCATTCCCGCATACGAAGAAGCTGGAAAACGCACCCCGATCCCTTATGTAATCAAACACCGCCCGGAAGCCTTCTGAGAGCATCTTTTCGATATGCTTGGGCGAAACCTGGCTTACGAGAGGATCGACGACGGCGATGACATCCATGCCGGCTTCGATATACATTCTTGACATCTCAATGGCGACCTGGGAGCAGAAACCAACCAGCTCCTTGACATAGGCCGGATCGTTCATCATATCCATAAAGATATCGCTTCCCCTTAAATGGGACGCCAGGGTGAACGGTCCGCAGATCAGTCCGTAAAGCGCCACGTCATCTCCGATCTCCGCCTTGATTCGCTTCATGGAGGAAAGGATCATCGGCAGTCTTCCCGATTCTTCCGTCGGAATTTTACAGTTGCAGGGAATCGTCTTCTCTGCGCCCTCCAGCGGATGGGATTTGACCGACGGCGGATTGTTCTTCGCCCAGAGGAGATCGCAGCCCAGAATTTCCGCTTCTACCTGCAGGTCGAACAGAACGGGAAGTCCATCCGGGATATACAGTTTGCTCGCCGCCAAAACGGCTTTTACCATCTTATCTTCCTCCCGCAGCACTTCCTCCGCGGTATAGCCTACAATTTTTCCGGCATGGACTCCGGCAAACGGAACCCAGGGGATTTCCCCGGTCTTTTCATGCCTTAGAGTTTGAAAAATCAATTCTTTGCCCATAATTTTACATCTCCTTTAATTCAGCCTGGTTAATTGCGAATCTTCTCATTCCGATTATCTATAGCGCAATTAACATGCCAATTCTATTACTATGCATAGAAAAAATTAAACCTCAGGTATTTCCAACCTATATTGCACTTTTGTATTTGATTCCCTGTTTTATTAAAAATAATGTTCGATGAAACTTTTCATTCAACCGATGCCTTTTTTCATCGTTATTCCTCCAGATAGGGAAGTGTTGACCCCGCCTGAGGCATGACAATAACCTTGGCACCGCTCCCAAGCTTTGCAAAGGCAGCATCCAAAGCTACCTGTGCCGTAGGAAACGGCTTGAAATGGATCCTTCTGATCAGCTCGTCCTCCAAGTCGGAGACCATGTAGATATCAGCCTTCTGCAATACCATAGAGATAGCGGCAGCCTTATGGGCGCCCAGAATAAAATTCTTTCGGATCTCCTCTATCATTTCTTCGGGTTTCTTATTCAGCATCCATTCCTCAAAATGATCCTCCCCGAATCCCTCCTTGGAGGAAGCGCACCAGATGATGATTCCGCCGTCTTTCACCGCATGCTGCGCGTTGTCCAGCGCCTTCTGCGCCTGATAGAGGTTGATGTCCTTCGGAAATCCTCCCGGCGATATGACAACGATATCCGCCTTCTCCCGTATCCCGATCTTATACATATCGTCAATAGCCCGGCATCCGGCCCGGTGCGCCAGTTCGTGATGCCCGGCGAAGGCTTTCACGATTTCCTTATTTTTATCCAGAACGACGTTAACGATGAAATCGATGGGGAGAAAATCCGTGATCTGGTCAATGTCTTCCCGGACCGGATTGCCTTCCAGTTTTCCCGCCTGCGCTCCCGGCCGGATCATATTGGAATGGTTTGCCTGGATCGCTCTTCTGCTGGATACGCCCGGCATCAACGCCTTAGAGCCTCCCGAATATCCGGCAAAATAGTGAAACTCCACATTGCCAATGCAGATTCTCCTGTCTGCCCGGGCAACCGGTTCAAAGATGTCAACCGGAGTACCATGCCTGCATAGACCGAGTTCCACACACTGGTCAGGATCGCTGTCCAGAAGAACAACTCCACTGTCGTATACGGCATCGCCCACCAGGGTCCTCTTTTCCCCCTCGGTATGAGCTCTATGGCTTCCCAGCGCAAATACGACGGTAATCTGCGCCTTTTCCACTCCTCCCCGCTCCAGCTCACGGATCACCAAAGGCAGTATCCGGTGGGATGGGACGGGCCTCGTAATGTCGCTTGTCACGATCACAACCCGTTCTCCCGGCCGAACGATATCGCGCAGCCGCTCCGTTCCGATCGGATTTTCCAGCGCCCGTACCACTTCCGCCTCCCCGACAGTACCGAGGGGGATCGCATTGGGCAGGATTTCTCCCAGATAATTTGATTCCGCGATATCAAAGGATACGGTCTCTTTCCCGTATTTTAACTCCACGCTCTTCATATTCTTTACCGCCTGAAGACGCCGGTATCCACGGCAGCCTGATAAACCGCTTCCGCCACCGCTTTCCCCACCCTTTCGTCAAAGGCAGGTACAATGATATAATCCTCCCTCAGCTCTTCGGGCGAGATCAGCGCGGCTATGGCTTTTGCCGCTGCGACCTTCATTTCCTCGTTGATGTTGCTCGCTTTGGCGTCCAACGCCCCCCGGAAGATTCCCGGAAAAGCCAGCACGTTGTTGATCTGGTTCGGGAAATCGGAGCGCCCTGTTCCTATGATTCTGGCGCCCGCCTTCTTGGCCTGTTCCGGCATGATCTCCGGTTCCGGGTTTGCCATGGCAAATACAATCGCGTCTTTTGCCATGGACCGGACCATCTCCTCAGAAACCAATCCTTTGGCGGAAACACCGATAAAGATATCCGCGCCTTCCATGGCATCGGCCAGACTGCCTGTTTTGTGTGCTTTGTTCGTAGCGGATGCAAGCATCTGATGGACCGGATTTTCATACTGCGCTGACTCGACCAGAATGCCGTTTCGCGTACAGGCATAGATATCCTTTACGCCCATATTCAGAAGCATTTTTGAAACCGCATATCCTGCGGCTCCGGCTCCGCTCATAGCTACTGTGACGTCATTCCACTCTTTTCCCACGATTTTCAGTCCATTGATGAGGCCGGCCGTCACCACGACGGCGGTACCGTGCTGATCGTCATGAAAAACAGGGATATCCAGTTCTTCTTTCAGACGGTTTTCAACTTCAACGCAGCGGGGGGATGAGATATCCTCAAGATTGATTCCGCCGAAGCCCGGTGCGATCATCTTAACAGTATGCACGATGTCATCCACGTCCTTTGATGCAACACAGATGGGAAAGGCGTCAACATTGGCAAAGGATTTAAACAGAACTGCTTTCCCTTCCATGACCGGCATTCCCGCTTCCGGTCCGATATCGCCAAGACCCAGCACTGCGCTGCCGTCTGTTACGACTGCAACCAGATTGCCCTTTGCCGTATAATCGTAAACTTTGGCGATATCCTTATGGATTTCCCGGCAGGGTTCCGCCACACCCGGCGTATAGGCCAAGGACAGATCTTCCGTGCTGTTGACAGGCACCTTGCTTGTGATTTCAATTTTTCCTCTCCATAGCTCGTGAAGCTTTAATGATTTCTCCTGCGTGTTCATCTCTTATTTCCTTTCCATTGCCTCCATGAGAGGAAGTTTCTTGCCCGACATAAATTGAACCATGGCACCTCCTGCAGTGCTGACATAACTTATCTTCTTTGTGTCGATGAATCTCTGGGCCGCCGCGACGGTATCGCCGCCTCCGATAACGGAATAAGCGCTCGATTCCGCAATGGCTTCCCATATCGCTCTGGTCGCTTTTTCAAACAATGGGTTCTCATACGCACCTGCCGGGCCATTGACAAAAATCGTCGCCGCTGTCGCCAGAATCGTCTCGTATTCTGCGATGGTCTTTTCGCCGACATCCAGGAACAGTTCCTCCACCGGAAGTTTCTCAACAGGGATTTCCTTCCGTATACCGGCTTCTTCATAGGCCAGATCTCTGGGACAACAAAGTCGTTCCCTATAAAGGCGCAGGTATTTTTCCGCATCCTTGACAAAGACGTCA
>CAMJRV010000151.1 GCA_946408315.1 uncultured Bacillota bacterium
CGGGCAGTGGGATTCTCAGAGGGAGACCTGAAACTTTGTACCGAGCTGATGCGAAGCCTTGCGAAGCATACAAGCGAGGGAGGCTCCCGAGAGAATCCCACTGCCCGGCTTCCCTGTGAATCGGTGCACTCAGCCTTCCCCTCCATCGGACAAAAACGGCGAATACATCATTAAAGCGTGGTTCTCCGTCACATATTCTTCGTCGAGATACTCCCCGTCCCGCAAAAACCTTTTTCGGTAAATTTCGTTATGCCTGCTGAAGCCGCCCCAGTATTCCGTTTTAAAAAGATGGTTCTTCTCGATGATCTCATATCGAAACGGGACAGGTCCGCTTGTCAGCCATTTCCCTTCCAGATATGTCTCCCCGACTTTCAGATCGAGCTGAAAATCCAGGTCCGTATCATTTCTGATCATCAGGTCCCGATAGGGATAGAAGCACGTCGCTCCGCTGCCGAAGGGCTGCGTCCGGTTGGAATCCGGGAAAACATCATAGGAGTGACGGTATCGTTCCACGACGGTAAGGGGCGTGTGGAGGGAAAGCCAGTAAAGCAGATTGGACAGCTGGCACAGACCTCCTCCCATTCCCATGTGATACGTGCCGCAGAACAAGACCATCCCGGGGACATAGCCTTTCCTTTTGTTCGGTTTGCCGATCAGCTTCCAGTAGCTGAAAGTCTCGCCGGGTTTCAGGACCAGCCCGTCCATACGGCTGACAGCCAGCTTCAGGTTGATAATCTTGTTGATCTGATATTGGATATCTACGTCTCTCAGCTCTCTCTTTAAAGGCGTCTCATGAGAAAAGCACTCATAGGGGAGACGCCCAGCAGAGCGCGCCCTGGCAAATCGAAATTTGCCGGAATGCCATAAGATATAGCGCGACGCGGTATAGTATGCTTTTCCGGCCATCAGCCTCAGCCTTCCCCTGTTGACAGGCCGCAAACTATCATAAGCAGTATATCTCCGATCCATGTTCCCCCTCCTTCATAGACGTAAAAATTCCGCTAATCGATTTAATTTCAATTAATGCGTTCATTATATCATGTCCTCCAAATCTTTGTCACTATTCACATCCAATCGCGCCGGACTGTGGTATTCTCCAAGGGAGACCTGAAACCTTGTACCGAGCTGAGCGGAGCTTCTGCGGAGCATGCAAGCGAGGGAGACTCCCGGGAGAACACCACCGTCCGGCGTTAGATGCGAATAGAGCCAGATTTCAATCATGATATTTTATTTCCATTTCCGACGACGTCAATGCTATAATATGGTAAAAGCAAAAGTTTTGCGGCATCAGCCATTTGGGAGGAGTTTTATGGACCGTTTTATTCATTTTGAAAATCAAGTATGTCTCATCACAGGCGCGGGAAGCGAAACGGGAATCGGCTTCTGTACGGCAAAGATTTTGGCCCGGCTGGGCGGAAGGATCGCCCTCATCTCCACCACAGACCGGATTCATGATCGGGCGGAAGAGCTCCGGGCACTCGGCGCGGAAGCAAAGGGCTATGTGGCCGATTTGATGGACAGGACCCAGGTATCTCAGGTCATCGATCAGGTCATAGCGGACTTCGGCGCCATCGACGTCCTCGTCAATAACGCAGGCATGGCTCAGATCGGAGAACCCGAGGACTTTACGGAGTTTGCCGATTTGACCTTCGAAAGCTGGGACACCTCTATCGACCGAAATCTTACCTTGTGCTTCAACGTTACGAGAAAAGTGCTGCCCTTTATGAAAACACAAAGATACGGAAGGATCGTAAACGTCTCTTCCGTTACAGGTCCAGTCGTCAGCAACCCCGGAGAAGCCGCCTACAGCGCTGCAAAGGCTGCCGTCATCGGCATGAGCCGGGCGATCGCCATCGAGGCGGCAAAGGACCACATCATGATCAACAACGTCTTGCCGGGCTGGATCGCCACCGCGTCTCAGACGGAAAGCGAAGCCGCAGGCGGGCAGAATACGCCGGCAGGCCGCGGAGGCTCTCCCGAAGAGGTAGCCAACATGATCGTATTCCTTGCCTCCAAGGAAGCTTCCTATATCACGGGACAGGCCTTCATCGTGGACGGAGGAAATACGATCCAGGAATACAAAGGACCTTCGGAGCTGTACTATTGATCGATCGGCGATCGGAATACTTTGTTAAAATGAATCGGAATACTTTGTTAAGATGAGAGGAGTAAAACAGATATGGAGTTCTTTTCACTGAAGGATAAAGTCGCCGTCGTCACTGGCGCAGGGTCCGGCCTTGGCCTGGCAACCGCGGTAAGATTTTCTCAGGCCGGAGCAAAGGTCGTCATGGCCGACATTAACGACGCTTCGGAACTGGCAGAAAAAAACGGCTGCCGTTTTATCAGGGCAGACGTTACGAAAGAAACGGACGTGGAGTCGCTGTTAAAGCAGACTTACGACACGTTGGGAAAGATCGATATTATGGTGAATAACGCAGGGATCATCCTGCCGGAACAGCTTCTTGCCGACGCTGTGCTCGAGGATTTCAAAAAGCTGTATGAAGTCAATGTATTCGGCGTTGTCAACGGGCTGAAGTACGCCCCAAGGTATATGAACGACGGCGGCGCAATCTTGAATACCGCCTCCAATTCGGCCAACGGAGACTATGCCGGCTACGGCGCCTACATCTCTTCCAAATGCGCCGTCGTAGGGCTTACGAAGGCGGCCGCCATCGAGCTGGCTCCCAGAAACATCCGGGTAAACTGCATCTGCCCCAATACGATCAACACGCCCATGGCCTACGCCGAGGGCTGTGAAACGGAGCTCCAGGTCATGTCCATCACAACCCCTCTGGGCAGGATGTGCAAGGCGGAAGAAGCAGCCGCCCTGTACCATTTCCTCGCTTCGGACGACTGCAAATACATTACCGGCGAGGATATCTACATCGATGGAGGGCTGAAGGCAGGCCCCAGCATCCAGATGATCGAGCACCTCATCTCGAAACCAGCAGCTTTTTGATACCCGCTTCCAGACCGTCCAGGGTCAGCTCATACATGGGAAACAGCTCTTTGATCGCCTGCAGGGTCCTGTACCCATAGGTGTAATCCCATTCTCTCTCCGGAATCGGATTGAGCCAGATGTGCTTCGGATATTTGCTCTTGAAGCGCTTCAGCCAGTCGATTCCGGGGATTTCGTTATACAGCCCCACATAGCAGTTTCCGCCCTTGCTCATGAGCTCGGAAGGAGCCATGGACGCGTCCCCGACGAAGATGACCTTATATTCGCTGCTGAGGTTGGAAAGAACCCATTCCGTGTTGATCCATTCCCCCCTCCTGCAATGAGGCGTCGTATACAGGTGCTCATAAATACAGTTATGAAAATAATAGACCTTCAGATCCTTGAAATGGTTCGACTTGCTCACCGCTTGAAAGAGCTGGCTGCAAAGATTGCTGTAGGGCATCATGGAACCGTCGGAGTCGAAGAGCAGCAGAAGCTTCACCGTATTCTTCCTCGGACGCTCCCAGACCAGCCTGAGGCTTCCCGCATTCTCACAGGTCTCATCGATGGTCCCATCGATATCCAGCTCCGTCTTGGCGCCGTCCAGCCTGGAAGAGTACTGGCGCAGCTTTCGGAAGGCCATCTGAAACTGGCGGATGTCCAGGATATTGTCTTGCCTGAAATCCTTGAAGTTCCGCTCCCCGGCTACCTGCACCGCATTCTTGTGACGGCCTTCGCCGCCTACGCGGATTCCTCTCTCATGATATCCGTTGTACCCCATGGTAGAGGTTCCTCCGGTACCGATCCAGTAGTTTCCGCCGTCGTGCTTCTCCTTCTGTTCCTCGATCCGTTCCCGCAGCCGTTTCTGCAATTCTTCCAGCTCCAGAACGAAATCGTCCAGCATGGTCCTGTCGTTGATATCCCTTGTCTTGACATCCTGACTGAGCCATTTCCAGATCTCCTCGGGAATGTCTTCGGGGGTAACGATCCCCTGAAAATATTCGGCAAAGGCCAGGTCAAACTTATCGTAATCCGTCTCGCTCTTCACCAGGATACTCCTGCACAAATGGTAAAAGCCAAGAAGGCTTGCCTTGCAAAGCCCCTTATCCAGAGCTTCGATCAAAGCGAGCCACTCGTTCAGCGAAACATTCAGGCCTCTTGCCCTCAATAAATAAAAAAACGATAGAAACATATTACAACCATCTTTTTAGGGAGTAACCCTTTTGCTTAATCTCGTACATGGCGTCGATATCCTGGTTCTTTTTCAGAAGAACGCCTGCAAACGGAATTTCCGACTTGATCCTGTCGATGGAAATCCCGCTGATCATCAGCGCCTGGAGCCAGTCGAGGAGTTCCGAGGTGCTCGGCTTTTTCTGGATCTCCTTCAGGTCCCTGATCCAGTAGAACGCCTCCATGGCCTGACCCAGAAGCT
Source organism: uncultured Bacillota bacterium (assembly GCA_946408315.1). Classification (GTDB taxonomy): domain Bacteria; phylum Bacillota; class Clostridia; order Peptostreptococcales; family Anaerovoracaceae; genus Anoxybacterium. The sequence goes on from CAMJRV010000151.1 coordinate 4,371, forward strand.
TTTCCTCAATATCGCCGTAATGAACTCTTACGATCTCTTCCATCTTGGAAGCGTCCGGAAATTCGATATAATGGAAGATACACCTTCTCAGAAACGCGTCGGGAAGCTCCTTTTCCGCGTTGGAGGTGATGATCACGATGGGCCTGTGCTTCGTGCGGACCGTCTCCTTCGTTTCGTTGATATAGAATTCCATTTTATCCAGTTCCCAGAGCAGATCGTTGGGAAATTCCAGGTCCGCCTTGTCGATCTCATCGATCAGAAGCACGGCCTGATCCTCGGAAGTAAACGATTCTCCCAGCCTTCCCAGTTTGATATACTTCTTGATATCGGAGACGTCGCCTTCGCCGAACTGGCTGTCATACAGCCTCTGGACCGTATCGTAGACATAAAGCCCCTCCTGGGCCTTTGTCGTGGATTTGATGTTCCATATGATCAGATTCTTGGAAAGCGCCTTGGAAATAGACTCTGCCAGCATGGTTTTTCCCGTTCCCGGCTCTCCCTTGATCAGCAGCGGCTTCTGAAGCGCGATGGCCACGTTAACCGCGTGCATCAGCTCGTCTGAAACGACGTAGTCGCTGCTCCCCATAAATTGATTCATCTTATTTGACATTCCTGTATCTCCGTTTCTTTAATTTTCTTTATTTACACTTTCATTCAAAGTCCGGATGATGGCCTTAGCCGCCGCCAGCGCATAGTTCTGCCGGAATTCATCCGTCATCATCAGCTTCAGATCCTCGGTGTTGGAGAGGAAGGCCCCTTCTATGATAATCGCCGGCATCTGAGTTTTATTGAGCACCGCATAGGCTGGCTCGCTCTTCGCTCCCCGGCCCGGGATCTTCAGCAGGTCCACCATCTCCTTGTAAACCGCCTCGGCCAGACTCTTGCTGTACAGCCCGTAATCGCACTCGTTCGCCTTGGAATTGTAATAGACCTCTACGCCTCTCGCGTTCGGGTTCTTATCCGAGGAATTGTTGTGGACTGAAACATAGAGGTCGCCGTTTGCGGCATTGCCAAGGGCCGGTCTGTCATACAGGGTGATCGTCGTGTCCGCTTCCCTGAGGATGTATGTGCGGACTCCGGCCGCTTTCAGCATTTTATCCAATCTCAGTGCAACGTCGAGGTTGACGTCCTTCTCGTTCAAAATCTCCACGCCGTCGCGGATCGCCTGAGAACCGGTGTCCTTGCCCCCATGACCCGGATCGATGATCACAAGCTTCTCGGCAGCGCGCCAGTCGACGACATCCAGTCCGTCTACGGACACAGTTCCGAGCTTTTCATGCTCGTCTGCCTGTTTTTTATCAAAATCAATAAAGACGCTGGTTTTGTCCGACGAATAGCTGACCTTGCCGGCCACCTTTCCCGAGAGATCGATCACAACCCGGACCGTATCCTGCTCAAACTGGGAAAACCGAACGTCCTGAATCAGATCCCCATCTCCCTTTACATTGCCGCCTTCCTTGGCAAGAACGGCATTCTTGATATCCACGCCAAACCGCTGCGGACTGTCGTAAACGAAAGATTTATAGCCCTCGATCGGACCGTCCCCCTTGATAATGACTCGATAGCCGTCGGAGGTTTCCTCCAACTCCACCGAGTTGACGGTCGTACGGCTGCTGACGATGGGAGAGTTGATCACAACCGTTCTGGAATCGTTGTTCCAGCCCACTCCGAACGCAAGGGATTCCGCCACGAAACGGACGGGAATCATCGTCCTGCTGTCTATGATCATGGCAGGGACGTCCATCGCTACCGGGACGCCGTTGACAAAAGCCGTATCGGAATCGATGGTCAGCCTGACGTTTGAGCTCCCTCTGGAAATTTCAACGAGCCTTGCATCCTGATCCCAGTTGACGACAGCTCCCGCCTGTTCAAACACCGCCCTTGCCGGGATCAGCGTCCGCTCCTTG
>CAMJRV010000152.1 GCA_946408315.1 uncultured Bacillota bacterium
TCGCCTATCATTCGATCGAGAAATATTTGAAGGTCGGCTTGATGGGTGGGATTCCGGAAACCTTCATCACCGGGGAATGTCTTTTCGAGATGGATTTATCCAGAGTGGAAGCAGCTTGTAATGTTGAGCCTTTCGACGGAGTGCGCTACACGAAGGAAGAAGCTGTGTCGGAATCGCAGCGATGCCTGAAATGCAACTGCAACGCCTGCAGCGATTGCTGTGAGATATTCGATCATTTCAACAATTGGCCCAGTTCCATGGTCCATGACGCGGTGGCGTCCTTGCACACAAAGACAAGCATCAAAGGACAGCATGCCACCCGGACGATGAATGGCTGCAATCTCTGCGGACTGTGTAAAAAGGTATGTCCGCAAGGGATCGATATGGGAAAATTCTTTCACGATTTTCGTTATTTTAAAGCAGAGGACAAGATGCTCCCCCCGGCGTTCCATGATTTTTTCATACGGGACATGAATTTTTCCAACGACGAGGCATTCTTCGCACGGACAGCTCCGGGCTGTTCAACCGCGAGCTACGTGTTTTTCCCCGGATGCCAGTTAGGCGCAAGCGACCCGCGATATGTTGAGAAAACGTATGATTTTCTGCTGGAGAAAATCCCGGACATCGGGATCATCCATGGCTGCTGCGGCGCACCGGCAGACTGGGGTGCGGACCGATTTCTGAATGAAGCAACCGTGAGTATGCTGCGTGAGGAATGGACCAGGATGGGGAAGCCTGTGATTATCTTTGCATGTCCCACCTGCAAGCACCAGTTTGAGAAATTTATTCCCGAGGCTGAGGGGGTATCGCTATATCGCGTTTTGGAAGAGACAGGACTGCCTGAAAATCCCGGGTGCAATTATGAGGCCGCCTGCGTCTTTGACCCGTGCTCCAGCCGCTATCACAGCAGTATGCAGGAGAGCGTCAGAAGGCTTGCGGAGAAAGCGGGCATTGAACTGACAGAATTGTTTTACAGCCGTGAGAAGGCGCAATGCTGTGGGTGGGGCGGACATATCCAGGAAGCGAACCCCTCTTTGTTTAAAAAAATGGTGGGTGACAGGATCAACGGCAGCCAGTTGCCGTATATTACCTATTGCACAAACTGCAACGACACCTTTTCCGACAGGGGAAAGGAATGCGTGCATATTCTGGACATCGTCCATCATCTGGATAAAAAGGGCCTTCGTCCCCCTACCCTGTCACAGAGGCGGAGAAACCGTCTCGCGGTGAAAAGGGCCATGCTGAAGAAGGTCTGGAATCTTGAAATGGAGGAAGCCGGTCCGCCTGACGAGACAATCACGATAGATATCCCAGAAGAGGTCCAGCAGAAGATGAATCGCCTGATGATCCTGGATGAGGAGGTTTTCACAACCATAAGAAACAGCGAAGCGTCGGGTTATCGGATCTATGATCCGGGATCGGACACCTATACCGGCCACCTGCGAATAGGAATTATTACCTATTGGGTTGAATATCAGAAAATTGAGGATAGAATTCAGGTCAGAAACGTGTATTCTCACCGAGTTGAGATTGTGGAAAATCTAAAGCGAAACCTCTAAATTCAGCCAGTTTTTCAGATGAAGCGTCACCTCTGCAACAATGTCGGGGAAGCGCTTTTTCATTTCCGGCGACAGGCCAAAGCGCCACTCGACAGAGCAGGCTTCAATCGCAATCAATATGCCCTCTTCTCTATGATACTGCCTCAGGTACTGAAGCAGATCCAAATGATGGGAGGAAAAGGATAGGGGAAGCTCCCTCAACACATCTCCGAGCGGGATTGCCGTAACAGAACAGGGCTCTGCTCCCGTGTTCGCCGCGTCGATTAAAATGATCCGGCAGGCATCCCTCAGCTCGTCCATACAATAATCCGGGTCTGTTTCGCCTGCTGCCATCCGAAGACCGGGGAACGCGTTCTGCCGCTGCAGCTCCTCCACGACATAATTCCCGATCCCATCGTCCCCCATCAGCCGATTGCCCATTCCAAGTACAACCGTTTTATTCATTGAGCCACCCTCCTCGTACATCGATATGTACTCCCTTATAAGCCGGGCTGCATGTCCCCGTAGAAACCGTGAAACCAATTACCATTTTCATGCGCAGCATAAAAAAATGGCGGTTTCCGAGGGGACCTGCAGCCCGGCGATTATGGTACGATCGTAATAAATTTCGATGCACGATCCGGGTAATACACATGGGTCGCGCAGGATACGCAGGGGTCAAAGGACCGGATAATCCGCCCCAGTTCCACAGGATTGTTTTCGTCCTGAAGCTCAGCGCCGATCAGGGCCATCTCCGCAGTTCCGGGCATTCCGGCGTTGCTCCGGGACGAGAGGTTCCAGACTGACGGCGTGATGACCTGATAAAAGGAAATCTGTCGGTTTCTGATTTTCATCCAGTGTCCCAGGGAGCCCCTCGTCGTATCGATCAGACCTGTTCCCTGAGAAGAATTGGGGATATCAAGCTCTCCCTGACTGGAAACGTTCAGGATCATATGATCGAGGAGGGTTTTCAGGATCTCCGTGATTTTTCTGGCCTCATAAATCCTGGCAATGATGCGGTCCATCGTGGAAATTCCGTTCCGGTACTCGCCCGTCATCCACTGCCTTGCCAGAGGTCCGCACTCAAACGCTCTGTTTTCAAGCTTTGCCGATTTGATAAACGAATAGGCGTCCGGTTTGTTCCGGTCGGGCACCGGAATCGTCTCCATCGGAGAATACGCGTCGAGCTGGTCCGTATACCAGGAAAAATCGATCTCCTCGGTAATTCTCGCGGGATCGAGTGCTCTGATCTCGCCGTCCACGTATATCATCGGGTCCAGGTAAAGGGTCCCCAATCCGGGATAGCCGTTAAAACAGCCGTAGCTCAAAAAGTTGCCGTAGCCTCTGCCGTTCTGATAGTATTCCGGATAATAGGACGCGATGATCCCAACGTCAGGAATCGTTACATTTTCAATAAAATGCGCCACGCTGTCAAGGATGGATTTCAGCTCTACAATTTTATCCGCTGTCGCCACCGTCGTTGCGCCGCCGACGAAAACCCCGTGGGTATGAGGCGCCTTTCCTCCCAGTACCGCGATCATTTCGTGTGCTTCCCTGCTCACATTCAGGGAATCGAAGTAGTGCTGCACAATCAGATCGTTCTGGGCCTTCGGAATTCTCAAGTCGGCCCCGGAGGTTCCGATCACAGAACAGCTTGACTCCGGCATCCTGACGTAATCCGGAACGACAAACTGATAGAAATGCCTCAGGTGGTTCTGAAGGAACTCACAGCCATGCATGAAATCCCGCAAAAACCTGCCCTGTTCTATGGGAACGACTCCCAATGCCTGTTCCAGCGCCATGGTGGAGGCAAGTCCGTGGGCCGTGGAACAGATGCCGCAGATCCTTTCCGTATAATAGACGGCGTCCAGCGGGTTCCTTCCGTTCAACATCTGTTCAAAACCGCGGAACATAAGCCCTCTGACCTGGGCGTCCACGACCTTGCGATCTTCTACCGATGCGTCGATCTCCATAAAACCGCTGATTCGCGTAACCGGATTGATAACGATACGCTCGCTCATATCACAGACCTCCCGGTTCCGCTTCCGCAGGAGGAAACGTGATGAAGGGCTCCATCTGGTCCGGGAAGCCGAACTGGGCGCAGCCGATGCACGGGGTATTCGCCTGTACCGGCCAGCTCACCCTGTCGTTCCACTTTCTGATGGGACAATCGATAGGGGTGATGGGTCCTTTGCACCCCATCAGAAACATACAGGTCGGTTCTCCCAGATTAGACGCAAAGATGCCCTGATCAAAATAGGATCTTCTTTCACAGCGTTGATGAATCGTAATCCCGTACAAAAATACCGGCCTTCCCATCGCGTCGAGCTGCGGTTCTCCGTAGTTTAAAAGATATTCCAACGTACTCAAAAACCACTCCGGATGACAGGGGCAGCCCGGCAGGTTGATTACAGTTCGATTCAGGATGGACTGTACGGAAACACATTGGGCGGGATTGGGCGTTCCGGCAGAGACTCCGCCGTGAGAGGCACAGGCTCCCACCGCAATCACGTGCACTGCCTTTTCCCCCAGCATGCTTACCGCGTCCACTCCGGTAATTTCTTCGCCTCTCCACCTTCCCACGATCTGATACTTTCCGTCATCCCTCGTGGCGATCGCCCCCTCTACGGCAAGAATAAACTCTTCGCCGTCCAGCAGGCTGAACAGGGCGTCCATAGCCCTCTCTCCTTCACACGGAATCAAGGATTGATCGTAGACCAGATCAACCATTTCCGTTATCATATATTCCAGCCCCGGCTCGGAGCCGTTCAGCAGGGAGATAATATTGCCCGAGCAGCCGTTCAGCTCAAGCCATGCTAATTTCATCATCTCTTTTCCTCCTCACAACCATCATATTATCAGCGGAGGAAGATTATTCTGGTTTCATTTTTCCGAATGTGATATGATAAAATATAATCTTAGATTCACTGCCCAGGCGTGCCGCACCTTGTCAAAGGAGGGTAACTGCGGATGAAAAAGCTAACCGGTTCCAGAAGGGCATTTTTGTTTATTGCCGTAATCATCATTTCAATTTTATCAATCGTATCAGCATTGTCGTTATACGGCAATATCGAATTGCTGCTGGTAGAGGAAAAGGGCAAGAAGGCCATGAGTGTCACAATTGCGGTTGCCCAGCTCATTCAGCAGGACTATACTTCTTTTGAGCAACTGCTGAAGACCGAGGAATATACGGACGGCAGCTACGATGCTGCCTACCACGCGAAAATGCAGAAGATATTCCGAGAGATCAAGGAGAAGACCGGGATAAAATTTCTTTACTGCGGAAAGCGGATTTCCCAGGATGAGATCGTCTACCTCTTTGACGGGGAGCCGCCGGAAAGCGAGCTGTATTCTCCTTTGGGCTCAAAGGACAAGCTGGATGAAATGGAACAGCTTTTCTATCAGGGAAGGACCTCCGGGTACACGCCGATCACAAGCTATTCCGAGTGGGGAGACCTTCTGACGGGAATGACACCGATCATCGATCCGTCTACCGGCGAGGCAGTCGCCCATGTAGGGGCCGACGTTTCCATCGAAACGATCTCCCTCTCTCTTCGCAGCGCCAAACACCTGCTCATGATCAACGCATTTATCGTTATCATCATCACTTCCTTAATCATATACCGTCTTCTCTGGATGACGCCGCTCTTCAGCGAGAACGATTACCTGACCGGACTGCACAGCAAGGGATATCAGGAGCGCTTCCTGGAACATCAAATAAAAAAATCTATCAACAATGGGAAGTCCTTTCCCCTCATCATGATAGATTTTGATGATTTTAAACTGATCAATGATAAATACGGCCACCATTTCGGCGATATCGTGCTGAAATCTGTCTCACAGATCATCAAGACCTGCACCCGGTCTGTCGACTGCTGCGCCAGGTATGGAGGCGACGAATTTATCATCATCCTGCCGGAAGCCGATCTGGAGTATGCTGCGCTGGTATGTCAATGGCTTCAAAAGGAAACCGCCGCCCTTCAGCTTCCGGCAAATTATGATTCCGGCCCCGTATCCATCAGTATGGGCATCGCTTTATGGGAGCCGGGTATGACGCCGGAACAGCTCCTGGACCGGGCGGATAAAGCCCTGTATCATTCCAAAAGGACCGGCAAAAATAAAACCGTCGTCTATAGCGGCGATCTCGAATAAAATACGTTATTCAGGAATTCTTCTCCATCCATCTGGCACTTGCACATCTTGATCGTCTCTCCCGACGAAGTGTCGACCGTACAAGAGCCGCACAGACCTTCCCCGCAGCAGATGCGGAAGTTATTGCACACCGCAAGATCCGCCTCCGGCAAAGCCTTCTTTACCATCCTGCCGATCTGCTCAATATAATAATCGGACATGAGGAGGATCACATTGTCGTACTGTTTTCTTCTCATCAGGAGCTCCAGTTCACCTGGGGCGTTTTTTTCTGTCAGAGATAAGTACCTGATCGCCTCGTTCTCTTTTTCGTCCGCGCCCTGCGCGCTTACCGGCTGCTCGTTCTCCACATAATCCCGGATCAGTTCCCCTCCGATTTTTTCCGTATCGATGACCATATCGACGGCGCCTTTATAACGGAAGGTCTGGGAAGCCAGGATACCGGGTGCGATTCCGATCCCCTTGGCGATAACCAGCGTATTCTGATTTTTCCCCTTCTTCTTTACGATGGAGTTGATTCCGTGGATTCCGTTG
>CAMJRV010000153.1 GCA_946408315.1 uncultured Bacillota bacterium
CGACAAGATCAAGACTGCTATGGCCCAGGTTGAGGAGACAGGTTACGGTATCGTGCAGCCGAAGCTGTCGGAAATGGTTCTTGAGGAACCGGAAATATTCAAGCATGGCAACAAGTTCGGCGTGAGGCTGAAGGCGAAAGCACCATCCCTCCACCTGATCAAAACCGACATCACGACGGAGGTTTCCCCGGTGGTAGGGAGCGAGAAGCAGAGCGAAGACCTCATCCGGTATCTGTTGACGGAGTTTGAAAACAATCCTTCCCGGATTTGGGAGACGAATCTCTTCGGAAAATCCCTCTATGAGATGGTGACGGAGCAGATGGAAAGCAAGCTGACGAACGTACCCGAGAATGCGCGGCTGAAGATTCAGGGCGCTCTTCAGAAAATATCCGACGAGGGCAAGGAATATCTGATCTGTATCGTGTTTTAAATGTTTGAGAGCGACCATTCATATTAATTGAAAAAATAAGAAAACCCCTATCTGCTGTTTTCACAAGCAGATGGGGTTTTTTTGCACTTAAAAGCTGTGAGTTTGATTTGCTTTTCGATATTCGCTGGGGGTTATTCCTGTTTTGCTTGAAATGAGGCGTCTTTTCTAAATGTGCTGCGTGCGAGGATCGTGCAGGTATCAAAAACCCGTACCTAATCAAAGACGCAGTAGAACAGTCATCGAACGCAACTGTCATTTTCATCTGGGAAGAAGAATGATTTTTTCCTGATCAAGCTGGACGGAAACCAGGTCACCTACCTTAAACATACAGGGAGATGGTACCGACGTGTTCAAGACCAAGCCGTTCGTCTGATCTTTGAGGCTGATTCCGTAATCTTCACCCCGATAGCTGATTTCCGTTACCTGAAAATCTCTCTTTCCATCCCAGGGGCCTATCCTTACGGCTCCCGGACGAAGGACAGCCTGATATGGACCATCCGGCATTTCGGTGCGGAAAGCGGCGATATCGCACGTAAACGCATGATCTGTTACCGTCCCGTCGATATATGCGTTTTCGCTGAAAAAGTCGGCCACTTCACGGCTGGCCGGGGCGTGATAGATTCTTTCTGGCGTATCGTATTGCAGGATTTTTCCACTCTTCATCAATGCGATCCTGTCGGACATGCAGAGTGCTTCCTGTCGGTCGTGGGTTACCAGTATGGTAGTGATCCGGTATTCCTTTTGCAGCTTCAGGACAAGCTTTCTCATATCCTGTCTCAAATTCTCATCCAGGCTGGAAAATGGCTCGTCCAGCAGCAGGACGTTCGGCTTTGCAGCCAGAGCTCTTGCCAGGGCGACTCTCTGAAGCTGACCTCCAGACATTTCGTTTATCTTTCGTTCTCCATAGCCCTCCAGTTGGACCTTTTCCAGAAGTTCGACCGCAGTCTTCCGACATTGCTCTTTGGAAACCCCGCGCATTTTCAGGGGAAACGAGATATTGTCCGCCACCGTCATATGGGGAAAGAGGCGGAGATCCTGGAATACGATGACGGTTCCTCTCCTGTGGGGAGGCAGATTGTCCGCGCAGCTCCCGTTTAAGAATACCGAACCGCCGGATGGGGTGATGATCCCGGCTATGGTTTTCAGCAAGGTACTTTTCCCGCAGCCGGAAGCGCCTAACAACGAGATGATAGCGCCATCTTCGATTGTCAGGTCGATGGATTTCAAAATTTCCTCACCGGAAAGCGTAACCGATATGTCTTTTAAAGAAAGCTCCATAAAAATTCTCCCTTGAAAAATTACGAATCTAAAATTTGTAAAGCCCCATCGTATTAAATTCCGCTCAGTCGGGCCGTATATTTTCTGACCAAAATCTCCAGCAGTACAAAGACCAGCAGGGTTGACAGAACGAACACCGACGCATAGGCTGCGGCAATGGTCCGGTCTCCTCCCTGAATGAAGGGAACCATCACGACGGAAAGGGTTTTTACCTTTCCGCCTCCGATCATCAGGGTCAGAAAATACTGGCTGAAGGATATGATATAGGCCATGCTGGCAGAGGAGATCATGCCGGGCATGATGAGGGGCAGAGTGACGTGATAAAAGGAACGGGCGGGAGATACCCCCAGTACCTGTCCCTGAACCTCCAGACTGTTCCCGATCATGGCGGTGACGTCTGTCATGATATTGATCGTATAGGGGAGCGCATAGATCAGATGGACCAGAATGACTCCCAAAACGGTATCCGCAAGACCGAGGTAGATGAAGACGACGTGGACTCCCATGGCGAAGGCCGTACCCGGCACGATGATGGGCAATACGGTGGCAAAGGAAATCAGCTCTTTTCCCCTGAAATCATAAAACACCAGCGCCCTTGCGGTCATCATGCCGATGACCGCCGCCAGCACCGCTACGGTCAGAGACAGGGCGATGCTTGAAGTCAGCACGGGAAGAACGTTTGTCGCCCCGGAAAACAATTCTTCCATGCCACGCAGTGTAAAGTTTTCCGGCAGAAGCCCGGGCCAGGGCCAACGCCCAACGAAGCTCCAAAAGGGCAGGACGAGCAGCGGCACGAGGATGGAGAGGACTGCCGTATATGCGACGATATTCAGGATTCTGTGTTTTTTGCGATCCATTTTGCTTGTCACCCTCTTTCTATGATCCGAAGCGATTGCCGCCCTTGTCATAAGTTCGGCGGGATAACCAATAATAAACGGCCGATATTGCCAAAGTAATCAAAAGCATCACGCCGTTCATCGCCATGGCATAAGCCCGGTGGCGAAGGTCGGGATTGATATATTCGATATAAGCCTGAACGGGCAGCGCCTTGGGAATGGTGGCTCCCAGGAGGAATGGCAGCTCGTATGCGCCGAAAGAAAAGGCGAAGATAATCAGAAACGCCTTGTTTACAGCCGGCATGCATAGCGGCAGGGTAATGTGGAGAAATGATTTGATCCCCGGTGCGCCCAGATTTTCTGCCGCTTCTCCCAGTGTAGCGTTGATGGAGGACATCAGCGCCAGTACGAAATAGGCGACAAAAGGAATTTCCTTCCACAGATAGGCCATGATGATGCCGATATTGTTCGTCGTGAATAAAATGGCCGGAAAATCTGCTTGAGAGCCGAGGGTTCCCATATGAAAAAGGATGCGCGCCAAAAGACCGTTCTGAGAAAAAAACATGATGATGAAAAGCGCGGCTATGGTGTGGGGAACGAGAATGGGAATCCTGACGATCTGGAGCACCTTATTCCTGACTCTGCCGTTTGCGGTGAGCGCAGCGCATAACACGACTCCAAAGACAGCCGCCAGCACAGAAGACACGGCTGCGATGACCAGGCTCACCTTGACGGAAGCAAATAAGGCAGGTTCGTTAAAAACCTGCCGGTAATATTTCAATGTGATCTCCTTCATATTGAAAGCGGGGATATATCCCAGGCTCTGGACCAGCGCATTGCCGACCCCGAGCAGAAAGAGCAATCCCAACAGAATAAGGGGAGATAATAGAAGATAGGGCTGCCATTTTTTCATACCAAGTTACCGTATAAGTGTTTCTCAGACATCCACCGGGGGCTCGCCGCAGAAACCGTGAAACCTATCGCCGTTCTGGAGATAAGTTCTTATTTTCCCACAACCTCTTCCTGCCAGATTTCTTCAATGACAGGAACCAGATTTGCGGGCATCTCGGGAACACGTTTTTCCAGAAGCTCGTCCTGTGAAAGTGCGCCTTTGCCGACATCCACATTGTCAAACAGAGCTTTTTCTGCATCCGACAGTTTGCTATAATCCACGATCGGCAGGGTCTTCAGGTTTGAAAACTGGGTGGCCTGCATTTCCGCAGAGATGACTTCATTGATGGCGACCATGGCTGCCGCTTTGTGGGGAGCATTGGCTGCGATGGCAATATAGCTCGTATTTCCGATCATGCCGCTGTCAAAGAGAAATGACCGGGCAGTAGCCGGATAAATACCCTTCTCGATGTTCACCGTTACGGAATAGGGAGCATAGCTCATATTCAGGTACAGTTCACCGTCTGCGAACATGTTGTTCACCTCGGTGGAAGAGGACGGGAATGTCTTTCCCTGATTCCATAAATAAGGATTCAAGCTTCTCAGATATTCGAGGGCCGGTTCAATCGCAGCCTTCACCGTAGCCTTGTCGGCCTTCATGTCCATAAACTGTTCATATCCGACGATATCATAGATGACGTTTCTGACAAAGGCGCTGCCCGTAAAGTCAGGCAGAGCGGGATAGGTTACCTTTCCGGGATATTTCTTCACGTATTCCAGGAGTTCAGCGGTATTTTTAGGCGTTTCCGGCGTCTTTGCGCTGTCGTTGATCAAAACCATCTGAGCTTTCCCGTAGGGAGCCTCATAGCCCTCTATGGGGTAGCCGAAATCCTTCTGATTTTCCGGGTCGTCTGCGTTGATGTATTTCTGATAGTTGGGTAATTGTTCGGCGAACGGTCCAAACAGCAGGCCGTTTTCCTTGGCCGAATAGAAATTCTCACCGTTGATCCAGATCATATCGATAGAGCCGTCCTTGCCTCCGGCCTGCTTTTCGCCGGAGAGTTTGGCCAGAATCTGATCAATATCCATCGGGACACGCTCCAACGTAACGTCGTACTTTTCTTTCAGGGCAGGGGCTACCACGGTATCGATCCATTTGTTGCGTTCCTCGTCTCCGCCCCAGCCATAGAAGCTGACGGTTGATCCTTTGGCCTGCTCCAGAATGACGCTGTAGTCTGCGTTGGCGTCAAACTGTCCTTCTTCTTTCGCCGCCTGATCCTGGCCGCCGCCGCAGCCCGTCAGCGCGAATGTGGAAAATACGGCTATTATGAGAAATAAAATCAATTTTTTCTTCATAGTGCTACCTCATTTCGTCTTTCTATTATTTCAAGAGCTTCGTCCAAACTCCTTCAATCAAGGGAATCCGTTTCGATCAGATAGTTCAGATCCAATGGAATTTTACTCTCATCGCCTTTTCGGATATTAGTAAAGCCGCACTCAAACAGCATCTTCCGGCACCGGGCCATATCCATACCTCTGTTTTTTGCAGTATCGGACTGGCAGTCCCGCGGATTAGCGCCGCTCTCGGCTGTGACAATATTGGCGCCGGCCGCATAGCTCAACGTATTGGGCTCATGTACTCCCATGTACGCCATCGTCGGTACCGTTATGGAGCAAAGGGAGATCACTGCTACGATATGAGCCAGACGCAGCTCGCTGATCTGACCGTACCGGGCAAGGGGAGAACCGGGAACCGCAACCCTGCGCATTGCCGCATGCTGGGTAATTCCCATTTCGATACCGATGAAGATATTATCCACCAGCTGATCCACCGTATGCTCCGGGCCAATGGGCTCACAGCAGGTATATAGCTCAAGCCCCGCGTCAAGCGCATTGCGCATCGTCTGGAGACGGTCCTGGGGGTCAAGCTTTGTGTCGATGCCCTCGCCGATCCGGCAGACGTGATATACGCCGGTCACTCCGATTTTTTTCATTTCTTTAAAGGCGTCCAGTCCCGTGTCTCCTACGTTGGCCCATATCTGAGTCGTCTCCGGCACCAACTTTTTAGCGCTTTCGATGGTTTGCAGGTAACGTTCCAGATCGTAGGTGTGCATCGTCATGAGATAGAGGGCGTAGAGGTCGTCGTATTTACAGAAATCCGCGATCTTCTGCCGCAGCTCATCTTCACCGAGATGGCTCGATTCAAAATTTGTGTGGTCTTCCCCAAAGGTGCAGAATTTGCAGCCGCCGGGACAGGGGGTTACATCTACTCCGATTTGACCGATTATGATCGCGGAATTGTCATTTTTCTCCCGGATGATGCTGGCGGCCGCTGCCCGCAGAACTCCGGACTCAAAGCTCTTTTCATCGATGGAAAGGAGATATTTGCAGTCCTGCCTGTCCAGGGGGACATGACACCAGGCTTTCTCCAATATTTTTTCTAATTGGGACGTGATCTTCATTTTTTCCTCCAACATTCAGGTTTGAGAGTCTGGATTTCAGACTTTCTTCATAGTAACATTTCCGTAAGTCTGATAAACGTGTTCCTCAAAGCAGCTGTTATCCCGGATTTTAGGAAGGCTGACCTTGACCGGTTCCCCGCCGCCGAATAAAAAACCTTTCTTCAGTGAGTTGAGGTTGGGTGTGATCCATGTTTCATGGTCATCAAAGTAACTCCGATTTACAAGATAAGCGGCAGCGACGACGTCCCAGTTGTAAAAACCGTTCAGACCGAAGCTGTTTTTGTTGTGCTCATAACAAT
>CAMJRV010000154.1 GCA_946408315.1 uncultured Bacillota bacterium
GTCGCGCCGCTGACCTTTCCTCCGTTTTGTGCGAAGACGAAATCAAAGTCATCTTTATTAATTCCGGTCGTATGGGCGGCATTGCCATAGACCCCTTCGCTGAAGGTGACGGCGATATAGTTATTCTTCGCGTCCATAACCGCGGCTGTAATCGTCGGTACGGATGCCGCAGCCGGATTGATCTTGAGAGTGAAATTTTTTCTTTCAAAGGCTTGGTTGACGTCCCGAACCCTAATGTCGAAAGATGAATCCACCGGACTGGAAGGGGTTCCGCTCAGAACACCGGCCGAGTTCAGGCTTAGACCCGCAGGTAAAGTGCCATTTTCGTGATTAAACGAGTAGGGCGGCGCTCCGCCGGTTGCCGTAAAGGTATGGGTATACGGTATCCCGACTGTACCCTCGGGGAGGGTCGTCGTCGTGAACGTCGGATGGGGCAGAGAGTTTGTAATATCAAAGCTGCTGATCTGCGCCAGCACTCCATCATCCGCCGATTTCACCGTTCCCGGAGTGTAATGAAGCCACGGGGCTTCTCCCCCTGTGATGGGGTAGTCTAGCGCTAGCGAAATCTTTTTGGCATCTCCGACATCCAGTGCAGCCGCGGTAACATTTTTGTTTACTCCGATGTAGCCGGTCACGGTGAAGCCGGCCGGACCACTGTCAGGGGGTGCCATTTCCTTATCAAAGGTCAGTTCCACATGGCGGCCGTCCGGCATTACTACCGCTGTTTGCAAGATGGGCGGTTCGCCCACCGCAAAGGCTGTGACCGGCATCATGGTCAGAACCATAATTACAGCCAGCAGGATGGGAAGCAGCTTGTTTGGTTTTAATTTATACCTCATATCAAAATACTCCTTTCATATTAATCTTCATAGTTCCCAGTTCATGGAGATGCCCTCGGACAGAAGGGGCCATATCATTACAGCGGAGATGATGGAAATGATGAGCCCGATTGCGAGGAAAATCAGCATCGCCCGGGCGAGGTTTTGCCGATTGACCGGGCCGTTCCCGAAAGCCAGGAACAGCATGACAACCAGCCCGGCAATAGGAAGGCTCATAAGGAGCAGCCATCCGAAGTATCCAAAGGTGCTCATAGGGGCATATTTGCTGCCCTTGGGCGGAGATGTCTCCGCCAGGGCAGTGTATGGAGCAGCAGCCCGTGCATTGTGAGGCGCTGCGGAAGGAGGCGGGCTTGCAGCCTGCTGCGGTTCATATGATGATGCTTGAGGAGAAGTCTGTTCAGTTTGAGCAGGGGCGTCCTCGTTTTTTGTGCCGCAGACCGTGCAGAATTTAGTTCCCTCATCGACGGCGGTTCCGCAGTTGACACAGAATTTTGGCATGATCTATTCCTCCTATTATGGATGGGTTCACTAGCTTTGTTTTTCCAGCCATCCCAGCATTATTTTAAAACGTTTCCCTGCATGGTCGAACTCTTCTATGATGAGGTCGTCAGACTGGTCCAGCTTCTTATCTTTATGTATCAGTACGAGGGGCGTTCCTTTATAGTAGGTCTGAATTCTGTCGGAAAAAATAACTTTGCTGCCATCTACTTTATACGTTCCAGTTTCATAGACGATCTGGCTGTCGTACCGGACATTGCCGATATATCCCCCAAGCGTAGAGATGACACATCTAAATGTTCCGTCAGAGTTAAATTTATAATACGTTCCATTAACGATGCTCATGGTGCCGACATTAATATTACCGCTTATATAATCCGAACTGTATGCGCCGCCCTTTGACCATTCACCGATGAGGTCGTCTTTGGAAAATCCCGCGTTCTTATCCGGATTTCCTGATGTCTCCGTTTGGGCCGGCGTCTGGGGTTGTGTTACTGCCGCCGGGGGAGTTGGCGCAGCCGGAGCAGTTGGCGCTGCCGGAGTGGTCGCCTCAGGTGCTGCCGGAGCGGTTGAGGTCTTGCTTGTCCTGATCTCATCCACCTTGTCATAGGTTCTCACGCTCATCAGGATGGCGGCCTCTCTCGTTGCCATGCCATAACCGGCTGCGGTCTGTGCGGTGGTGGTTGCCTTTGGCATAAAGTAGCCCTTCGCGTCGCCTTTGACAATGCCAAGCTTAGACATGTATTTTGCAGGTGTAACGGCGTAGGCTGAAATGCTCTTCTGGTCCGGGAAGTCCGGGATTCCTGCGATGCTGTAGTCGCCGCCGGGATGAATGGCATTAATGGTACGGAACAGCATAGCCGCGCATTGCTCCCGGTTGATCAGTGTTTTAGGCGCAAAGGTGGTCGCGGAGGTACCTGATGTAATGCCCAGCTTATATGCCTTGAGGATTTCCGGGTTGCTCGTGTCTGTGAATGGATTCGGAGAAGCGGCCGCAGCGGCAGCCTTTGCCGTCTGCTCATAAAGCTTTACTCCCAGCTCGGCAAACTCCTCTCTGGTAATGGGCTTTGTCAGATCCGCGCTTTTTAGAGAATTAGGGATCAGGCCGTATTCGGCGGCTTTGTCGGTCTCCGTTTTCGCCCAACTGGACACCTGCTGCTGTTGTTGCTGCTGCGCGACAGCGCCGCTCAATGTAAGCGGTACGCTCATCACGAAAGACTCGTCACTGTAATTGTGATCGATGCTGTATAAACGCATTTCAAATTCGCCGTTTTCGTTCGGCGATTTCACCGCAGCCGTGCTGTTTCCGGGTTTGACGTATTGATATGCGCCGTACTCGTTGTGCTTGGCGCCTTTTTTGTAGATGGCGACAAATGCGCCGGTCTGCTCCATTTCCCTGGTGATTTCTGTCACCGTTACCGGAATCTCCTGCTGAGCCTGATAGGCGTTCTTTTCCAGTGAAATTTTGCCCTGCTTTTGCATTGATACCGTAAAGGTGACGCTCATGACGAAGGTGTCGTCCGTAAATTTATGATCCTCGTTATAAAGGCGCATTTCATACTGGCCGAGCACGGCCGGGGCCTCAAGCGTCAATTGACCAGCACCAATTTCGGGACGATCCCAGTTCATGTACTCGCTATGCTTCGCGCCTGCCTTATAGACTGAGATATATGCTTCGGCGTCCACCATCTGCTGGGTGATCCCGCTGTAAGTGACGATGATGTCTTCTCCCGGCATATATGTGGTTTTGTCCAGTGAAAGGGAGCCGCTGCCGGCGGCGAACGCAGCCGCGGGGGTGAGTGTCAGGCACATGATGAGTGCCAGAGTTAAGGTAAAAATCCGTTTTTTCATAAAATCTCCTCCTTGTATCATAAGGTGACATCGTTACAGCAGCTGGAAGTCAATCATTCTTCAGCAGGTTCCCGATGCTGATCCCGCCCAGGACGCTGCCTTCATCCTTGCTCTTTGCTCCGCCCTTTCCGGCAGAATGGATCCTGTCGGCCAGTCTGGAGAAGGGCAGGGATTGGAGCCATACGGTGCCTGGCCCGGTAAGGGTGGCAAGGACCAGACCTTCGCCTCCGAACAGGGCGGTCTTGATGTCCCCGGCAAACTGGATATCGTAGTTTACCGTTTTGGTCATGGCGACGAGACAGCCCGTATCCAGCTTGACTGTTTCGCCCGGGGTTAAATCTTTTTTGATGATGGTGCCGCCGGCATGCATGAAGGTGAGCCCGTCGCCTTCCAGCTTCTGCATGATGAAGCCCTCTCCGCCGAACAGTCCGACGCCGATCTTTTTCTGAAACGCGACGCCGATGGTGATTCCTTTGGCGGCGCAAAGGAAGGAATCTCTCTGACAGATCATCATTCCGCCGTAGTCCCCCAGATCAAAGGCGACCACCTTTCCCGGATAGGGAGCGGCAAAGGAGATGCACCGCTTATCGGAAGCTGTGTTGGTAAAGGAGGTCATGAACAGGCTTTCCCCGGTGATCATCCGCTTACCGGCTGAAAAGAGCTTGCTCTTAAGATCGTTTCCTTCTTTTCCGGAGCCGTCTCCGAAGACCGTATCCATCTTGATGGAATCGTCCATATACATCATGGCTCCCGCTTCTGCGACGATCGTCTCCGACGGGTCCAGCATGATTTCAACAAACTGAAGGTCCTCTCCGTGGATTTGGTATTCTACCTCGTCGGCCTTCATCATCCGTACCGGCGCGCTTGCCTGACTCAGCGCCGGGCCGTTATAATTTCCTCCCGGCTGTGCCGGGGCCTCTCCGGGAAGGGCTGACCCGCAGTTGGGGCAGAACTTTGCATCTCCCGCATTATGTCCGCATTCTGTACAAAACATCTGTAATCTTCCTTTCTATGCTTTGATTTTTCTTAAAAAATTCTTCAAGATTTTGTTCTGGTATTACAGTTCAACCTGCTGGTAACCGGAAGGTAGATCAAAGGCTCCGGCCGGAATCTTATCCGTCATTTCCAGGATTTCAACCTCTGATGTTCCGCCGTAGCTGTAGCTCATTTTGATTTTTACCAGTTTCTTTCCGCTAAAATAATATTTTGAAGTGGAACCGTCGGGGGAGCTGTACTCCTCGTAGACCAGCCCGTCTTCCTTTCCGGAATCGACAAAGGTAATTCCATCGGTATCAAAGGCGAGATCCTGTGATTGTGACTGTGAGTCAACGCCTTGCATCACGGTAACCGTTTTGGTGAGATGGTCGACCATATAGGTTTTCCCATCCTTAAAGATTATGAGGCTATCCATGCCGTCTCCCGCAGTCGCAACCGCCATGTCATCTCCTGACACCGCGACGGAGGAATCGAAGGCCACCGATTGACCTTCCATATCCACGGCCATTTTGCTTTTCATAAAATAGGTTCCTTTTTCATCCATGGCAAAATAGGCGCCGGCCAGTTTATCGCCCAGGCCGGAAAGGTCCGGTTCTCCTGAGCTTTCCGCCGCTTCCTCGTCATCCGGGATGCTTTCTTCCGATCCTGTTCCGGAGTTTTCCGGAACTTCCGATGTTCCTCCGCAGCCCGGCAGCATGGCGAGGGCCAGCAGAAGGATCAGTAAATAGAGAGCCAATTTTTTCATGTTCTTTTACCTCCTATCTCTCAAGGCAGAGAGGGTTTTATTGCGTTACGATATATTCTACGAGCCTTCTCAGTACTGCCGCCGTTTCGGCCCGGGTAGAGGTTGCCATGGGATCAAACTGATTCCCCGGCCTGCCCGTCAGAATTCCGGCATTGTTCAGCGAGACGGCGCTGTTCTTTGCCCAGGCGGAGATCCGGTCCATATCGGCAAAAGCGGTTCCGCTTCCGGACTTCGGCTCAAGCTTCAGATAGTCCATAAACCGGTCCATGATTGCGGCCATTTCCTGACGGGTGACCGCCTTTCCCGGTTGGAACGCTGTTTCCGACATTCCTAAGACAATCTTGTTTTCTGCGGCCCACTTTACGTAAGGGGCATAGTAGGCTCCCGTTGACACGTCGTCAAAGCTGCGGCCGGTATAACGAGCCGGATCTGCTCCGTACATACGTCCCAGCACTGCTACGAGCATGCCTCTTGTCATGGGAGTATCAGGGGAGAAGCGTTTCGGCGTCACACCGGTAAAGAGGAGACGGGCGGAAGCGAAGTCAACTTCGTTCTTTGCCCAATGGCCTGCGATATCGTCAAAGGGCTTTGCGTTAAAGACGATCTCATAATTGCCGGCACCCCGGGATACGTATCTCATTTCGGAGCCGACCACGATGCCCAGGCCTAAAATATGCTTTTCACCCAAATTGTCGGTATAAATCACCACATTGCCATAGGGGCTGCTCAAATCGATTCCCGATGCATCGAGACGGCCGATCTCACCCGCCGGCGGAACGGTGCTTGCCGTCGTGACAAATTTTACGTCCGCACCGTAGGCTGTGCCCGCGCTGTTCATGGCGTAAGCCCTCACATGGTAGGCGGTATCGGCAGCCAGATCCTTCACCGTCGAGGTAAAGCTGCCTGTGCCGCTGCCTTCCTTCATTTTCACGATTCCTGTTCCACCGATAGAGGGATTGGCTGTCGTACCGTATACGAAGCCTCGTTCCGTCACGTCGGCACTTCCTTTCTTTGTAACCTCACCGGAGAGGGTTGCGCCGGACGCGCTGATTCCCGTCACCTTGTCGGTGACAACGGTGGGAGGAGTACCGGCTGAGGAGGAAGAGGAAGAAGAAGAGGCCGGAGGAGTGGAGGGAGAAGCTTTTGTGGTGAAACTTACTTCCGCGCCGTAGGTTGTGCCCACGTCGTTTGTGGCATAAGCCCGGACAAAATAGGTGGTGCCGGGGCTCAGCCCACTCAG
>CAMJRV010000155.1 GCA_946408315.1 uncultured Bacillota bacterium
GAAAGTGCCAGGTCGGCGTAGTCCGGTTTGACAATCACCCGGGGTATGAAAATCTTTCGGGCGACACAAAGTGGATGTAAGGAGGATGTAAAGGGGGTCATATAGATGGTTTGGGAGAGACGGATGAAACGCTGCGTCTTTGCTGTCACCGCGCTGCTTTTGGCGGGTGTCTTCAGCGGCTGCGTTCAGGGGGGCGGCGAAGGCGGCGCGAAACAGAATGAAAAGATCAGCCTGCATCTCGATGCGGCCGATTATCCGAGGGTTGACGGATCTACCGTGACGATTCCGCTGTCGGAAGCCTTTGCTGCGGCGGTGATGGGGAAAGATATCGAGGAAGCCAGACAGCATATCATTCACAACAAAACCCATGAAGCTTACATAAACCTCATCGACGGAAAGGCTGATATTATCTTTGTAACCTCGCCTTCCGAGGAGGAGTTTGCGTACGCAGAGCAAAAAGGAGTGACGCTGGTCGTGACTCCTATCGTCAGTGAAGGTTTCGTATTTCTGACCGGTGCGGAAAATCCGGTCAAGGGACTTTCCCTGGAGCAGATCAGGAAGATTTACACAGGAGAGATCACCGATTGGAGCGAGGTCGGAGGGAGACACAAAGGGATCACCGCATATCAGAGACCGGAAAACTCCGGCAGCCAGACTGGTATGCTGGATCTGGTTATGGACGGTTATAATCTCATGCCGGCTCCCACGGAAAAGGTTGTCGCGGAGATGGGAATGCTCGTCGATGCAGTGGCGGCATATGCCAACGGCGAAGAGGCGATCGGGTATTCCTATTACTATTACGTGACCGACATGTGGCAGAACGAGAAGGTCGGGCTTCTGGCAGTAGACGGAGTATATCCTGATAAGAAGACGATCAGCGACGGCTCCTATCCGATCCGCACTGCGTATTATGCTGTGATCCGCGGGGACGAACCGGACGACAGCAACGCCAGAAGGCTTCTGGATTGGATTTTGAGCGAGCAGGGTCAGCGGATTGCGGAGGAGGCCGGTTATGTCAGACTGGGGAAGAATTAAAGTCGCTTTGCTGATCCTTCTGCTTTTCAGTCAGGCTGCTTTTCTCTGGGGCTGCGGGATCAAATCCGGGCTTGCCCCCGATTCCGAATCCGAGAACGGGATAGAGTCCGAACCCGGGACCAAGGCCGGGTCCGAAACGAAAATCCTTGCCCCTGTGAAGCTGAACTACACGGTGACCAACCCTCTCTCCGTAGAGGAGCACCGGGAAGAGGACGGGAACAATTTTGATTACGGCTATGTGACCGTATCGGGGCTTCGGGACGAAGCGGTTCAGCAGAAGATCAACGACAGAATCAAAGAGGTCTACGATGGGCTGCGGGTACAGGACCTTCCGCCTTATCGCGGTATTCGGGTCCTGGTTCCGGAGGGCTCTCACATGGAGTCGGAACGGATCAATGCGAATGTAACGGGAAATTTCAATCATATCTTGTCCATCATGTTCTATAAGGAGGCATCCTATCTGCCTTCCGGTTTGGGAGGCCTTTCGGGGAGCATCGATTATGGGTTATTGCAATATGTCTCGGAAATGGAGACCCTGAATTTCGATTTGAACACCGGAGAGGAATTTGAGCTCGCAGAGCTGTTTTGCGACAATGTCGCGCCGGCGGAACTTCTGAGCGACTGGATGAGCGCCTTTCTTGCCAGGCAACAGGCGGATGAGGAGCAGTATTATCCCGGCTCCTATTGGGGGGATATCAAGCTTGCGGAATCCTTTAAGGGCGTCGGTGAGAATCAGAAATTCTGCGTCTACCCTTATGGAATTGCGCTGGTCTTCGATTATTTAACGCCCCAGCTTGACACGGGGCGGAGAGCCGCGGCGCCGGTGGCTTCCTTCGGCGATCTGGGAGAAACTCTCGCCGTTTCGGAACGGTTTTTCCGTGAGAATGGGGCGGAACGGATTTTTACTTCCGACAAGCCCCCGGTGAAAGCTCTGGTCGTCAGAAATTTTCGCATGGGAGAACAGAAGAGCCAGGGAGGCGAAGAACATTACCAGGAAGGTTCTGTGTCGATTGACCGTTCCTGGCAGTATCCTCCGTCGTTGCCGGAAAAGCTCAGGCTTGAGCTGGAACGGATGACGGCGGCGGACCAGAAGACCGTAAGGGAGCTCCGCAGGATTTGGGACAACGCGGAGATGACCGAATCCGCCGAGGATGTCAGGGGCTTTTATGAGATCAGAGGAGAGAGCGACGAGGCGGGAAATTACATCAACCTGTCGAGAAATTCCCAAGGATATACACTGGACCGGTTCCTTTACGATACGGAATGCCGCTGTTACGACAAGGATACGCTTGCGGAGCTCGGGCTTGCCGATATCTTTGCGGAGGGTTATGACTATAAACCCGTGATTCTGAAGGCCATACAAGAGCAGGTAAGCTGGAAGGAGAACGATACGTCCGGCCGGAGCAAGGAGCAGATTGCCGAGGATATCTTCCGCAGTATCCGGGGCTTCAACCTGGAGGAGAACGGTCTTCGGCTTCCCGCAGTCGACCCGGGAGACGGAATCGAGCAGCATGGGATGAGCCTCTCTATCCCGTATGACGACTTCGGATGCGAGAATCTGAAAATTTTTCACTGATAAAAACTTTTTCGTTGACAAGATTGCACGGCGATGCTAATATAGCTTTAAACCGATGACGAGGGAGTTAAACCGTAAAACGATCTCACAGCGAATCCGGGGTGGTGGAAGCCGGACAGATGCAGATGCGGCAAGTGGGCCTCCGAGGGTGAAGCGAACGAATTTCTTCAAGTAGCTGAGACGCTGAGCCAGCGTTATAAGGCGAAGGGTGTGATGGCACTCTGCAAAGAGGATATGCGTATGCATATCAAACAAGGTGGTACCGCAGGTTAACACTTGTCCTTGATGTAAGGACAGGTGTTTTTTTTATATCTCGGTGACAGTGCAGAGAACCCCTTTTCAAAAAAATAGAAATGGCAGACATTTCGAAAGTGAGTTCTGTCAGCGGCGAAAAAGCGCCGGACAGAATGTTAAGAAAAGGAGATTGAAAAAATGAAAACAAAGATGAAACAAAATGGAATGGTATTATTGGTTGTAGTCATGATGCTTGCCGGCCTGCTTACCGGATGCGGCGGCAGCGGAGCCTCCGGCAGTTCCGACCCCGGAAAAAAAGAGCTTCCTACGGTGGGAATCGTTCAGATCGTGGAGCATCCTTCCCTGGATACGATCCGTCAGTCCATTCTTGCCCAGCTCGCGGAAGAAGGGTTCATCGACGGAGAAACGATTACCGTCGACTATCAGAACGCGCAGAATGAACAGTCAAACCTCAAGAGCATCTGTCAGAAGTTCGCGTCCAACAATTATGATCTGATCATAGCGATCGCGACGCCGTCCGCTCAGGCGGCCCTCGGCGAGACGACGGAAATTCCGATCATCTTCTCTGCGGTAACCGACCCTGTCGCGGCGGAGCTGGTAGATAATCTCGATGCTCCCGGCGGAAATATCACGGGAACCTCAGATGCTGTTTCTGCCCAGATGATCATGGACCTGGCGAGAGAGATCACGCCGGACATTAAGACGATCGGCGCCCTGTACAATTCCAGCGAAGTGAACTCCGTTTCCGTGATCGACGATCTGAAGGAATATGCGGCGGCCAACGGGCTCACCGTTGTGGAGGCTCCTGTAACGAGCTCCAGTGAAGTGCAGCAGTCGGCGACATTCCTGGCAGGAAAGGCGGACGCGGTATTTTCACCGATCGATAACACCGTCGCCTCCACGATGCCGATCGTATCAAAAACCCTGAACAAGGCGAAGGTTCCGTTCTATGTGGGAGCGGATTCCATGGTAAACGACGGCGGACTTGCGACCTATGGAATCAATTATACCGTACTCGGCAAGGAGACGGGAAAGATGGCGGCTCAGACGCTGAATGGAACGGCCCCCGGAACGATTCCCGTCATGACGATGAAGGACATGGACATCTATATCAATCAGAATACGGCCGATGAGATCGGCGTAACCTTCCCGCAGTCGGTCCTCGACAAGGCGACTGTTCTGGGAAATGAATAAAGAGGAAAACTATGACAATCGATGCAATACTGGGTTCTGTTGAATTAGGATTGATTTATTCGATACTGGCATTGGGAGTGTTCCTGTCCTTTCGGACATTGAACACTCCCGATCTTACGGTTGACGGCAGTATCGTCACCGGCATGGCGGCTTCCGCTATGGTTTGCAGCGCGGGGGGGAATCCCTGCCTGGCCCTGCTCGCCGCCTTTCTCGTCGGCTGCCTGGCCGGATCGGTAACCGCCCTGCTGAACACAAAGCTCGGCATTCAGCCCCTGCTGGCCGGCATCCTCGTCATGCTGGGGTCCTATTCCGTCAATCTCAGGATCATGGGCGGAAAGTCCAACATCGCCATCATCAAGGCCGACACGGTTTATAAGAGTTTTCAGGAGGCCGTTCCGACGGAATACAGCTCGCTGATCCTGGGGCTTATCATCCTGATCGCGGTGACTGCCGCCTTTTATTATTTTCTAAGAACGAGACTTGGATTTGCCCTCCGGGCCACGGGGGACAACGAGGATATGGTGAGAGCTTCCGGGATCAACAGCAACGCCATGCGGCTGATCGGGCTGGCTCTTTCCAATGGAATGGTCGGCTTTGCAGGAGGGCTTCTCGCCCAGTATCAGTCCGTTGCCGACGCGGGCATGGGAGTGGGAATGGTGGTGATCGGCCTTGCCTCCGTCATCATCGGCGAGGCTGTCTTCGGCACCCGGTCGCTGCTGAGACGGCTGATCGCCGTTTCCCTGGGGGCGATCCTCTACCGTATCGTCATCGCCTTTGCCTTCAATCTGGGAATGCCCTCTACGGATCTGAAGCTCGTATCCGCGGTGATCGTAACCATCGCATTGTCTACGGGAATGATGGGCGAAAAGTTCTCCCTTCCGGCGCTGATCAGAAAGGGCGGTGGAAAAAATGCTTAAAATAGAAGGAATCCGCAAGATCTTTGGAAAAGGGACCATCAATGAAAAGCTGGCCATCGACGATTTGAACCTGACGGCGGAAGCGGGAGACTTTATCACCATCATCGGCAGCAACGGCGCGGGAAAATCGACGCTGATGAACTGCATTTCCGGCGTATATGGGGTCGATGCGGGGAAAATCCTCCTGGACGGCAAAGATATCACGAGGCAGGCAGAGTATAAGCGTTCCAAATATATCGGCCGCGTCTTTCAGGACCCGCTGAAGGGTACGGCCTTTGACATGACCATCGAAGAGAATCTCGCCATCGCAAGCGGCAAGGGCAAGAGCCTCGGTCTTCAGCTCGGTTTGACGAGAAAGGAGCGGGAGTTCTTCCGGGAAAGGCTGGCGCTCCTGGATATGGGGCTGGAAAACAGGATGAAGCAGAAATCCAAGCTGCTCTCAGGAGGCCAGCGGCAGGCGCTGACCCTGTTCATGGCCGTCATCTCCGGTCCGAAGCTTCTGCTCCTGGATGAGCATACCGCAGCGCTGGACCCGGGAGCGGCAAAGAAGGTGCTCGCGCTGACCGACGAATTTTCAAAGTCTTCCGGGCTTTGTACCCTGATGATTACCCACAATATGAAGGCGGCTTTAGGGCACGGAAACCGGACCATTCTCATGAACGACGGACAGATCGTCATGGATCTTTTCGGCGAGGAGCGGAAAAATATGACCGTAGACAGGCTGGTGGCGCAGTTTGAGATAGAGAACGACAGAATGCTGCTCTAGTGTTACTGTTCACAGCCAAAGGCCGGCACTGCCAACGGCGGCCCGCCTTTTGGGAAAAAACATTGTTTATTGGCTGGCGCTGGTGGTATAATAATTCTAATTGGGTGAATGATAGAATAGGTGATAAAGGACAGATAAGGCGAGGTGCAAGTTGAGAAAAGCGGCAGATGTGTTAGAAGTTATCGATAAAGATACCGCAAGGATTATGCTGTATAAGCACAAAAAATGTCATGGCTGCGGTTCCTGCAACAAGCATATGCATCCCGGCTCCATATTTTCCGCGGCAAATCCCGTCCATGCGAAGCAGGGAGAAATGGTCGACGTGAATGTTCACAAGAAGTTTTCTTCGGCGGAGTTTTTTGTCGTTTATCTTCTTCCCGTCATTGC
>CAMJRV010000156.1 GCA_946408315.1 uncultured Bacillota bacterium
CGGTGAAATAGATGGCCGACGCAATGCCGATGGGCGTCGCGATCAGGATTCCGACTCCGGTCACCATGAGGGTTCCGATGATGACCGAAAAAATCCCGCCTTCCTTTCCCATCCGCCTCGGCTCTTCTGTCAAAAACTCCAGATTGATATGAACGAGCCCGTTGATCAGGATATATCCGATAATGACGATCAGCGCGAGAAGCGTTATGGCGGCCATGACCCCGATCACCCCGTAAAGGGCCCCGCTCTTGATCGATTTTATTTTCTTTAATCTATTTTGATTAATTGTCTTTTTCTGATCCATCAGCTTGCCTTCCCTCCCAGACCTCTCATACTGAGCTGCGCGATGATGTTAAGCAGCATGATGATGATAAACAGGATGATGCCCACCGCAAAGAGCGCCTGCTGGTGGGTCGGAGACGCATATCCCATCTCCATGGCGATCGTTCCCGTCAACGTGGCGACCGGGTCCATAATGCTTCCCGGAATCTTCGCCATATTTCCCGTAATGAGGAGAACCGCCATCGTTTCACCGATAGCCCTTCCCATTCCCAGGATAATAGAAGACAGAATACCGGATCTTGCCGCCGGAATGAGGACCTTCACGATCGTCTCCATCTTGCCAGCCCCTAACGCCAGGGAAGCCTCCTTAAACTCCTTCGGCACCGCCGATATGGAATTTTCCGAAATGCTCACGATGGTCGGCAGGATCATGATCGCCAGAATGATCGCTCCTGCCAGGATGCTGAAGCCCGTCGCGGAGGCTTCCGGGTTGAATATCTTGTAAATTGGCAGGATGTACGTTCTGATCGCCGGAACGATGACCACAAGCCCGAAGAAGCCGTAGACGACAGAAGGAATTCCCGCGAGAAGCTCGATGGCGGAACGGAACGCCTTCGCCCATTTCCGGGGCAATATCTCAGATAAAAATACCGCACAGGCGAGTCCCGTCGGGATTCCGATGACAAGGGCTCCAATGGTTACCCACAGGGTTCCGAAAATCAGCGGCAGAATCCCGTAGCTTCCGTTGGTCGGCGACCAGGTCGTTCCAAAGATGAAGTGGAACACCCCGTAGTCGGCCAGCACCGGCAGACCGGACTGGAAGATAAAAACCGTAATCAGGGCAACCGATATGGTTGCCACTGCCGCGGAGATCAGGATTAATTTTTCAATAATTTTTTCTGATTTCTTCATAGCTATTTCACCGGAACGAATCCGCTTTCTTCCACGATTTTCTGACCTTCTTCACTCAATATGAAGTCGATGAAGAGCTTCGCCGCTTCCGACGGTTCTCCTCCCGCCACATAGAGGAACGGTCTTGATATCTTATATTCGCCTGACAGCACTGTCTCTTCCGTCGGCGCGACGCCTTCCACCTTGACTGCCTTGACCGTATCGGAAAGCGATCCGAGAGAGACGTAGCCGATGGTGTTCGGCGTTGTGGCTACCGTCTGCATGACAGCACCGGTGGAACCCTGGACCAGCGAGTTTTTGGTGGTATTGTCAACTTCCACACCGGCCTCATTTTTCCCGGCGACCTTCGTAATCTCCGTAAAAGCGCCTCTCGTTCCCGAGCCTTCTTCCCTGCTGACGACCACGATGGACGCGTCTACTCCGCCTACGTCTTTCCAGTTGGTGATTTCACCCGTATATATCTTTTTAATCTGCTCTAACGTAAGTTCTTCTACTTTGGAATCCCGGTTGACGATCACTGCCACGCCATCCTTTGCAATGACATACTCTTGCGCAACCGCCGCCTTTTCTTCCTCTTTTACCTCTCTGGAGAGAGCGCCGAAGTCTGCTATTTTTTCCTGAATCGCTTTGATTCCCTGGCCTGAGCCGCCGCCTTGTACTTCGATGGTGATCCCGGGATTTTCATCCATAAAGACCGCCGCCAATTCTTCTGATAAAGGTTGGACCGAAGTAGAACCCGCTGTAACGACAGTGCCAGTTATCGCATTTCCGCTATCGGCGCTGCCCCCCTGCTTTCCGCAGCCTGCCAGCGCTCCCAGAGCCAATACTGTGACTAACGCAATCGCAAATATTTTTTTCATCTTTTCTCCTCTTTCTTTTCCTCTTAACTCTTTCTCTTACAGTTCTCATGTTACAGCAGCTTTGTTAAGAGCAAATAAGGCGAATGTTAAGAGTATGTTAAAAGTGACGGCGCAGGGAGCAGCCCCCCCGGATGATATTGATACAAATGAAAAAGGCTGCCTTAATAAATAAGACAACCTGCTTTGGCCCAACACAGTTTATTTAAAACCGATTTATAATATTTAATTTGACAGAGCGATCAGCCTCAATATATTATCCATCGCCATACTCAGATTTTTCCTGCATTCCTTTTTTGCCACCTCATAAGGCACAGCTCTGTGATTTGTGCTGAAAATAGCCGAGACTCCCATATCATAAGCCGGATCAATGCCTCCTCCGATTTCCCCTACGACAGCAATCACAGGAACATTCATCAGTTTTGCCCGATTGGAAATTCCGATTACAACTTTGCCGCCCAGGCTTTGTGTGTCGATTTTTCCTTCTCCCGTAAAAATCATGTCACAGTCTTTCACAATATCCTCGAAATGGATCACATCCAGGATCATGTCGATCCCCTTTTTCATATCAGCTCCTAAAAAAGCCTCCGCACCGGCTCCCATGCCGCCTGCAGCACCTGCCCCCTTTCGCTTGCTGATATCAATATTTAACGATGACTGAATCGTTTTCGAGAACAGATACAACTGCTCATCCAGCATTTTTACCATCTCTGCATCCGCACCCTTTTGGGGAGCGAAAACATAAGCAGCGCCGGACTTGCCAAACAAGGGATTGTCAACATCACACATAACGGTAAGACGGCACCCTCTCAGAATTTTCTCTGTCTCTGAAATATCGATATATTTGACACTTCCAAGAGTCCCTCCGGTTGGAACAAAGGTTTCTTTTTCGCTGTTGTAAAACTTCGTCCCAAGCGCCGCAGCAGCTCCGGCTCCTGCATCATTCGTACAGCTGCCTCCCAATCCCAGTATAATATCGGTACAGCCTTTTTTCACCGCATCCGCTATCAACTGTCCTACTCCATAGGTTGTCGCCTTGGCCGGATTCAGCTCACCTTTTCCTTTATCAAGCCCGACAACGGCAGCCATTTCAATGATTGCAGTCTTGCCGATGATACCGTAAAACGCATCTATTTCTTCGAAAAACGGGCCCTTGACCCTGATGGGAATTTTCACTCCTTCGAGCGCTTTCAGAAAGCAATCTACCGTACCCTCTCCTCCGTCGGCAATCGGAACAGAGATAATGTCACAGTCGGGAAAATGTTTCAATATTTCAGCGCTCATTATACTGCAGACTTCTATAGAAGTCATCGTCCCCTTGAAAGAATCAGGAATTACGAGACATCTTTTCATGCGGATACTCCTTTTTTAAAAATAGATAAACCAGATAGCGGGAGGAATCAAAATTCCAATGAATGCTTCATACCGCAGCATTCAGCAGCCTTTTTGAAATAATCCGCCAGCAAATAATCCATATTCTTTCTATTGATCTTTTGCTTAACGCCGTGCAGCAAATCCTTCGCCAGCATAAAACTTTCTTTATTTGCATACATAGAAAATTCCTTCAATTTATCTACGTTTCCATCATAATTTGTTTTAAGATCATCAACCTGCTCAATAAATTCATCTTCAAGCTCGGAGAACTTCTGTCTCACCGTTGGAGCAAACAATTCATAATTCAATGAAATATACCGTTCCAGTTCTATGAAAGTCCACCACTGGCTCTTTTCATCGTAAAGCTCGCCTGCATCCTTCAAATCTTCCGGCAGCCAATTGATATTAAAATTCGGCCTGAAAATGGAACAGCACGGCGACGCCATACTTCCCCAGTATACAAATTTAAAAGGCCCCTGCTCTCTGCCGTCCAAAGAGCAAACTGCGCTCGCAGCTGTAACACAGCCGTCTATGCCTCCGGCATGACAACAGATAGTGGGCAGCTTTGCCGCAGCAACGCCGTACGGTAAGCAATTGCGCATTTCCTCGCTGTAATGATCTCTGAGATTTTCCATCATCATTTTTACTGTGAACGGCTCTCTGTCAGCCATTAACTGATGCTGTCTGAAATACCTGAAGTAGCCTTCCGCCCAATCGTAATTGCCATCATCATTTGTAAAAGCGGACGCAATATTTATTTTATCGGAACTTGGAGCCCATCCTTTCCGAATCGCTTCTTCGACAACATTTTTTCCTATTATATCATAATCGTCATTCATGCTGTAACAATTTGACAGGTGTCCGACATGCTTTACTTTTTTGGCCGCCCAATACCTCTGGCAAGACTCAAACGTATAGGCTTCTTTTGTATCTGCAATAATGTAGTTTGCATTGAAATACGGAGCTCGATAAGCCGGATCGCCGCCCGTACCGTAGGTCTCCAGAAGTTCGCCCATCACGCTGACAGCATTTGCCGCCGAATCAGATCTTTCAAGCGCCAGTCTTAAAATGTCCATTCCGATCAGCCCTCTGCGGATTTCAGGCAATTCTTTTCCATATACCGCCTCATTTCCGATGATTACGCCGCATTCATTGATTCCGTGCTCAAATCCGAATATGTTGAACGGCCTTGAGCCTATGCAGGCATAGGTGTGTTTTACCTGGGGTACGCTGATATAGGTGCATTTCACCAGTTCTCCCTCACCATGTTCTTGTGCCGGATAGAAGCAAAGGGGCTGAGCCTCATTTACCGGCCGGTCGCTGTTCTTTCCAAAAATAATATCGTTATTTTTCGTAGCGCTCCCAACAGCAACCATTGTTGAGCAAGATCTTCCGGCTCTATTGTTCTTCATGTCAACCTCCATGTGTTTACGATTACCTTACCCTCCATTGACAAGGTACAATGAAGGATATCGCACTTTAACTTTATTATAATTGCTGCCGCCTTTGATTGCCATATTTTCAGAGATAAAAAAAACTCCATTTTTTTATTACACGTACCAACTATATGTCGTTTTTTACTATTTATATTCTGAAAATAATGTTATAATATCCATATTCAAAGAAGAATCGAGGTGTCGGTTATCATGTTCCTAAGCAACGATATTGCCGGGAAAATTATCGAAGAGATCAGCAAGGTCATTGATTATAATATCAACATTATGGATGAATCCGGTCTGATTATTGCCAGTACAAATTGCGAGAGATTAAACACTCACCACGAAGGGGCCTTTCTGATCATTCAGGAAAACCTGAAAGAGCTGAACGTTCGTGATACCAAGGAATATGTCGGATCTCAGAAGGGAATTAATCTTCCCATTGTTCTGGGAAATAAAATAATCGGGGTAATCGGAATCACCGGAGAGGTTGACGAAGTGATCAGCTATGGGAGAATTATTAAAAAAATGACCGAAATTCTCGTAGAGGATCTGTCCAAAAAAGAACAGCGAAAAATCAGCGAACAATCCAAATTGCTGTTTATTAACGATTGGGTTTCAGGAGATTTTGAAAACAACCACCTTTTTTTCGAGCAAAATGCAAAGCGATACAATATCGATCTAAACTCAGATTTTACTTCAGCTGTTTTCAAATTTTTATTTGTGAATCCCAAGATTGCTCCGGATTACAAGCTCCTTGATGCGGCCATCACATATGTCTCGGAAGCGTTAAGCAATAAGAAACTATTGCTTGCTTCCAGCCCTAACAGCAGTATCATCGTATCTTATCATCTTGACTCTGCCCATTTATTTGATATGCTGAATTCTCTGTCAAAGAAAATAACCGATCAATTTCCGTTTTCGATCGTCTGCGGAATAGGGCATACCTATCATGATTATCGGGATGTTCCGAAATCATACGACGAAGCGCTCAAGGTTATGAATTTTTTTGATGATGTATCACCCGGAATTTATTTATACGACGAAAGCATTGTTCCTTTGATGCTTGATGAGATCCCTGTCATTTATAAGAATCAATGTACCAGCCAGATATTTAAAGGCTGCTCAGAAAATGAAATAGAAGATTTCTCAGACTTTATTATTGTTTACTATAACAACAATGGGTCCATCAACAAAATTGCCGACCATTTATACATTCATAAAAACACGGTGCAATACAAAATTAATAAGAT
>CAMJRV010000157.1 GCA_946408315.1 uncultured Bacillota bacterium
CACATTCCCCTTGATCTTCCCATCTAGGCAGAAGTTCTCGCCCTTTACGTCTCCGACGACCACAGAATCCCCGTCAACGGTGACCATGCCGCTGGCTATGATATTTCCCTGCACGGCGCAGGCCAGCAGTTCGATGTCTCTGCCGATCAGATCACCGACGATCTTGCCGTTGGCTCTGATGTCTCCCCTGGAAGAGATCTTACCCTTTACGCTGCCTAAAAGCTCGACGTCTCCGTCGGCATTGATCTCCCCGATGAGAACGGTACCCCGGGCGATCGTCGTCACCCCGCCGCCTCCATCCGTGACCGCAGGCCGATATTGCGGCGCTGACGCCTGAACCGGGATCGCCGGCTCCTGCTGGGGCTCTCGCTGCTGCGTCTGTGGCGGTACCTCCGGCTGCGATTGCTGCGAAGGCTCCTGCTCCTGCGGAAATTCCTGCTGCGGCGCCTGAGGCTGCTGTTGCTGCTGTGCGGCCAGCATCGCCCTGATCCGCTCCTTTGGATTCTGTACAGCATGAGTATGTACGTCTTTTTGCTCCGCGGTCAATCCCGCTTCTCTCTCCATATCTGCCATTTCGTCCGTAACACCTTCCCCTTCCGTTACATCTTCGGCACTGGCGGCGGCTTCCACCACTTCTTCCGCCTGCTCTTCCGCTTCCTCTTTTTTATGTTCCGGTTCAACATTCCTTGAAATCCCGATCAGTTCCGATACCGCCTGGGAAAAATTGTTCTTGACTCCCATCTCTGACAATCCTCCAAATTCCAATTATTTAGTAATTAATATAATTAAAAGCGACAGGAGCCACGTCGTTTGTGATTCGTTCAAACTGGAATCCCTCCGCTTTGTAGTATTCTATGATCTTGGGCAGAGCCGCAACGGTACAGGATTTCCCGATGCTGTCATGCATGAGCAGAATAATCCGGTCCTTTCCGGCTGACGATTGGACAGTGCTGTTGTAGACTGAGCTTTGCGTGGCGTGGGCGATCGCATCGCCGCTGGAAGAATTCCAGTCATAATAAGTAAAGCCGCGCCGCGTCATTTCCGCGATAATCTCTTCATAATACTGGGCACTGTATTTATTGATGCTCCCTCCCGGGAACCTGAAAATTTCAGGCTTTACGCCGGTGACTTCATAAATCAGGTCGTAAGTCTGATGGAAATCATCCAGAAAGCTTTCGACAGACTGATAGATGCTGCTGTATACGTGGGAATAGGTATGGATCCCTATGGTGTGGCCTTCCTCGACGATCCTCTTCATGAGATCCTTTTCTCTGACGCCCTCTCTCCCTATGATAAAGAAGGTCGCTTTGATATTCTCTTGTTTCAGAATGTCCAGAATTTCGGCCGTTCTGGCGGAAGGCCCGTCGTCGAAGGTGAGATATACCGTTTTAGGCACTGTTTTCGTTTTCTCCGCCAACTTCGCGTACATATCAGGGTATCCCTCCTGATATTCGATGGTAAGGCCGTTTTGGGGCTTCTCCTCCACGGGATTCGATTGGGCAAGCACAACTTCAGATTGCATTTCTGAAATCTGATCCTTGTAGTTTCCATTGATGACAGTCAGACAGATCGTGGAGACCGTCAGCCCAAAAATAAGCAATATTACGAGAACAACAATCAAATGCCTAAAGAATCTTACACTTCCGAAATACATAACGCACACTTTCCATAATCAAAGAATTCCAATCCAGCAAAATTGAAGAATTGCAATTCAGTTAAAGCTGAGCAAATCCGTTAATTAATTATATCTGCCTCACCGACGTTTTTCAACAGATTTCGGCCGTATCGGCCATAAAATTCTTCAGCTGGATTCAATTCACCGTCGATTTTAGACATTCTCCGCTCTGCCCTAAAATCGATCGCTGTCATTGAGCATATTTTTGATGGCTCCCGCCCCTGTCTTTTGGAACTGGCGGACGTCTTCATACAGGATCGAAGCATCCAGAGAATCCTTCGTCACGGTGACTACGGCATAGGAACCCTTTCTTCCTCCGACCGGAAGGGAAAGGCTTCCCGGATTCAACAAATAGAGGCCCTCCGCCTCACAGAACAGGGGAATGTGGGTATGTCCGAAAAATGCCGCCCGGCATTGAAGGGATTCCGCCTTGTACATGATATTCTCATAGCCTTGTTTTACGCTCTCCATATGGCCATGGGCCAGAAAAATCCTGCCGAAATCGGTCTCAAGGATATGATATCCGTCCTTTGAAAAGGACCCGTCCATATTGCCTTTCACGCCGATCAGGGAAACGTTCAGCAGCTCTTTCATTCTCTTCGCGTCATTCCAGTGGTCTCCCAGATGAACGATCAGATCGATCTCGTCGAGGCTTTCATATATTTCCATGGCTTTGTCGATCCTGCCGTGAGTGTCGCTGATTACATAAATTCGCACGTAATAAAATTCCTCCTTTGTGGTTAGGTGTTCAGTTGTCAGGTGCGCAGCTGTGATTGAGCGCCTGACAACTGAAAAAAGTTTATCACAGAATTTTATATTCTGCGATAAACTTTTTTATATTAAGGGGTAGTCAGTGTGTATAATTACTGCCCGATCCAGATTCCTCGACTAGCCGAGGATCTTTTTCAGGTCAGCTTCCGGCGTGGAAGTCGGCGAAATCTGGTATTCCTTGACCAACAGGTCCAGAACGTTCGGCGAAACGAATGCCGGAAGTGTCGGTCCGAGGTAGATATTCTTGATGCCGAGGGCAAGCAGCGTCAGCAGGATGCAGACGGCTTTCTGCTCATACCAGGACAACACGAGGGACAACGGCAGGTCGTTTACGCCGCAGTCGAAGGCTTCCGCCAGGGCGACGGCAACCTGGATTGCGCTGTAGGCATCGTTGCACTGTCCCATATCCATGATTCTTGGGAGTCCTCCGATTTCGCCGATGTTCAGGTCGTTAAACCGGTATTTTCCGCAGGCAAGCGTCAAAATGATCGTATCCTTCGGCGTCTGGCTTACAAAATCCGTATAGTAGTTTCTGCCCGGCTTCGCGCCGTCGCAGCCGCCTACCAGGAAGAAATGCTTGATCGCGCCTGCTTTTACCGCGTCGATCACCTTATCTGCTACGGAAAGCACCGTTCCTCTTGCAAAACCGGTGGTTACAGTTTCACCGCCGTTGATGCCGGTCAGCTTCTGATCTTCTGCATAGCCGCCGAGTTCCAGAGCCTTTTCGATCACAGGCGTGAAATCCTTCTTTTCGTCGATATGGACCATTTCCGGATATGCGACCACTTCCGTGGTGAATACTCTGTCAAAATAGCTTCCCTTTACAGGCATCAAACAGTTTGTCGTAAACAGAATCGGCGCCGGAAGTCCGTCAAATTCCTTCTGCTGATTCTGCCAGGCGGTTCCGAAATTGCCTTTCAGATGCTTGTATGCCTTCAGTTTCGGATAGCCGTGGGCCGGAAGCATTTCGCTGTGGGTATAGATATTGATTCCCTTGTCCTTCGTCTGTTCCAGCAGGAGATAGAGATCATAGAGATCATGGCCGGATACGACGATAAACGGTCCTTTCTCGATGGTGAGCGGCACTGTCGTCGGTACGGGAGTACCGTAGGTTTCCGTGTTGGCCTGATCGAGCAGGGCCATACATTTCAGATTGACGTGTCCCGTTTCCAAAACGAGAGGCAACAAAGTCTCCAGGTCTGTTTCTTCGAGCCCTACCGCACGCATTCCCTTATAGAAGAACTGGTTTACTTCTTTGTCGGTATATCCCAGCACCATCGCATGGTATGCGTAGGCGGCCATTCCCTTCAATCCAAACAGGATCAGAGATTTCAAAGAACGGATATCCTCATTGGAAGTCCAAAGATCATTCATATTGTATCGATAGCTTCTGCTGCACTGTGAACTATAGTCGCTGCAGCGGGAAACAAGGTTTGCGATTTCCTTTTCCGTCTTTTCGATCTGCTTTTTGAGGGATTCATTGTCAAAGCTTACGTTGGTTACGGTAGTAAATAAACCTTCGATCATGACTCTGTCGGTAGCGGCAGTCGCCTCCGCGTCATTGGCTGCATATGCAAGTCCGATCAACGCTCCGATCAGATCATCCTGCAGTCCGGCGGTATCCGCCTGCTTGCCGCATACTCCCGCGGCCCCCTGACATGCCACACTCTTTGCAGTTTGTTCACACTGAAAACAAAACATGTTAGACATTCTTTACCTCCTAAATCTTTCCTATTACAATTCAACTTAATAACGAATTGATAACGAATTCATTTATACCTTCTAGATTACAGGATCAGAGAATTTTAGTCTGTTGCTTTTGCAACGCAAAAGGGATTTTTTTTGCGCGGGCAACTTGCGCGGACAAAAACGTTAAATGGTAATTACCCCATCCGCCGGAAATCAAACGCAGAAATTATTCCCGGCATGAGCTCGCCCGATCCCCAAAACCCTTGACAATCAGGTAGGCGGCCGCGAAAACTGCAAGAGAGATAAAGACGTTGACTTGAAACAGTCTGATATCGTCCATCAGCATTCTGACCCCTATAGTTCCCGAAAAATACAGGACAAACCCGATCAGGAAGAATATTCGATACCGCGACAGACCTTTCCCAGGCAACTTAAAAGAATATCTCGTAATATATCCATAGACAGCCCAGGCGCCGAACACGATCAGGAGCGCCGAAACGGCAAACCCTAAGGTGATCGTTATGGTAAAACCCCCGTGAAAAAAAGCTCCGTAAAGGACTCCTGAAAAAACAGCCTCGACAATGAACAGGCTTCCCAGGCCCGCAACAAGCACATACGCCCATTCCATCGCTTTTTCATAAAAGCTCTTTTGCCTGCCGCTTTCCATCAGTTCGTCACAAAAACCTTTGTAGTTTTCTCCGATGGCCTGGTCTGCAGTTTCGCCTCTCAGCTGCGCCTCATAGATCATGCCGAAAAGCTCTCGTCTGATCGCTTCGATATCATAATCGCAGAGGTTGGAACTGCGGAGATAGACCACCATGTCTGTCATAAGCCGGCGATTCTCCTGCGACAGCAGTTTATCCTTTTCATTGTTCTCCTTCCGGAGTTTCTTCAATCTATTCACCATGTTTTTCCTCCAATTTCATGATATTTTCCACCGCTCTTGAAATGGCCTCCCAGCACGCCGCAAACGAAGCCAGTATTTCTCTTCCCGTCGGAGTAATGGAATAGTATTTTCTGCTGGGTCCCAGCGGAGAGGGCCTGACTTCCGAAGTGATCCATTCTTTTTTCTCCAGTCGGACGAGCAGCGGATAAATCGTCCCCTCCCGGATATCCCCAAATCCGTGCTGAGCCAGCTTCTCCATAATTTCGTAACCGTATGTCGTTTCCGCCGCGATTACTTTTAAAATGCACCCTTCCAGCGTTCCTTTCATCAGTTGTGACTGATCGAACATTCTATCACCTACCTTGTTTCGCATAGTAGTATAGCTACATTGTAATGCATGGTAGCCCTGCCGTCAACTGAAAATTTATTTACGTTTGAAAACTTTTCGCGTTGTAAAAAAGTTTTCAGCACTCTATCGCCGCCATAAAAAAAGTACGCCTCAAATAGTGGATTCATCCATTATTTGGAGGCGCACTTCACGCGGACTACTCCGCAAGACTGCTTTTTTATTATCCCTGCCACAGATGCGCTTTCAGATCGACACAGCCGTTTTCCTTGATTCTCACCCCTTCGTCCTGAAGCAAATCCCGGTGTTCCGCCCAACAGGGAGCAAGTCTTCCCTGGCTGTTCACGACACGATGGCAGGGTGCGTCTGTAAAAAAGCCAGCATAGGCCATGGCCTGTCCAACCATCCGGGAGCGCTGGGGCTGACCCAGAATCCTGGCAATCGTCCCATAGGTGGTAACGTACCCCCTGGGGATCTGACTTACGACCTCATAGACCGCATGATAAAATTCTTCCCGTTTCATCGCTTCTCATCGTTCTCTCTTTACTTGGAAGCGGTATTGGGCCAAATCTTTACATCCTTTTCCAGAAGCCAGGTATAGCGCTCGTCATTGACCCTTGTGGTCCACGGATTGTCCGCGAGATGCCGGATCATCCAGGTATAATACATGGCAAAACCGGGCGCCGCTGCCTGGGGATGGGTCGGGCCGCCGGGGATGAAGAACGCGCTGTTGT
>CAMJRV010000158.1 GCA_946408315.1 uncultured Bacillota bacterium
CCGCAAAAGGGTGTCCAGCAAAACAATCTGCCCGGGCTTGCAACCGCCTTGTACGCCTTATATCCAGACGTAATACACTCTTAATACAATCGTAATACGGGACTATTGTATTATAACGGTTCCAGTAGTAAAATTTGTTTAAAGTGTGTATGCCCCGGCTGACAGCCTGGGGCGAAAGATCGCAGATCCTGCAAAACGGATCTGTTAATCTGCTAATTGGGAGGAAGGTATTATGAGATTAAAAAAAATCGGCTGCGTGATGCTGGCGGTAGCCCTCATCCTGTCAGTCTATACGCCCGCCAGTTCCTATGGCGCGGCTAAGTTC
This sequence comes from uncultured Bacillota bacterium, assembly GCA_946408315.1. Taxonomy (GTDB): domain Bacteria; phylum Bacillota; class Clostridia; order Peptostreptococcales; family Anaerovoracaceae; genus Anoxybacterium. Next base: position 326 of record CAMJRV010000158.1, read on the forward strand.
CCCGACGCGTCGGGACACTGGGCAGAGCGCTACATCAACGAGGCGGTCAGCGCCGGCTTTGTCGGCGGCTATCCCGACGGGAAATTCAAACCGGATAAGGCGGTAACCCGCGCCGAATTTGCTACCATGATCAATAAGGCCCTGGGGAATTCAGGCACTGCCAGTATTTCTTTTAAAGACGTAAGCAGCAGGGACTGGTATTACAACGACATCTCCAAGGCCCTTGCCGCATCCTATGCCGCCGGCTACAGCGACGGCACGTTCAAGCCCAACAGTCCGATTACCAGGCAGGAAGCCGCCGTTATGCTTTCCCGCATCGTCACAGCAGGGCGCAGCGGCAATCTGAAATCTTACGCTGATTCCGCGTCGATCGGAAGCTGGGCATACGACGCGATGGAAAAGGTCAATGGAAAAGGCTATATCGGCGCCTATAACGACGGCAAGCTCCATCCTCTGGACCAGCTCACGCGAGCCCAGACGGCAAAAATTATCTGTGACATCCTCGATGAGGAAAGCATCGTAACCGGCAATACCACCGTGAAAGATGACGGCGCGAAGCTCTCCGGCAAAATCTATACGAATAATGTGCTGATCCATAAGGATCTGAAAGAAGGAAGCGCGACGCTCGAGAACTCCGTGATCCTCGGCAGCCTCTACGTTTACGGCGGCGGCACCGACACGGTTACGGTCAGCAACTCCCGGATTTCCTCCTGCATCGTCGACAAAGGAACAGATCCCGTTCGCCTGCTCGCGAAGGGGGAAACCTCCATCCCCGAACTGACCGCAAGCAGCACCTCCGTCCTTCAGACTTCGGGCCTTACCGGCGGCCTTCTCGGACCGGGATTTGGCACGATCAACGTAAAGGGTTCGGCGAAAGTGACCTTGAAGGGCAGCTTCTCCAATGTCAGCGTAAACGGCTCGAATGCCGATGTGGTCCTGGATTCTGGAATCATCAATGACCTGACCGTAACCTCTGCAGGAAAATCCTCAGACATTACGGTAGCAAGCGGTGCAACCGTCACCAATGCAACGGTCAATGCAGAATCCTATTTCCATGGCTCCGGAACGGTTTCTCAGATGAACGTCAATGCGAACAACATCACTTACGAGACGAAGCCGAAAAACTGGACGATTGCGTCCTCGGTCAAAGCTCCTGCTTATGCGAACCAGGTTCTCGATGTGACCTTCAGCCCGAAAAACGGAGCGACCAACGTAAAGCTGGATACAAAGATAACCCTGACCTTCAGCTCGGCTATGAAACTGTATAGCGGAAAGAGCATCACAAGTTCAAACATCAAAGATTTCATCACGGTGAGCAAAAGCTCTGCTTCCGGCTCTACGGTCGGCTTCACCGCATCCATCGACAATGCAAGAAAAGTGATCACCATCACGCCGGATTCCTATCTGGCGGTTAATACAAAATATTATATAACACTGGACAAAAACTCTCTGCAGGATGAAAAAGAAAATGGGAACGCAGAAAAATCCATTTCTTTCACGACAGGAAAGGATGTTGACAACGTATCGGCGGTCTACAGTCCAACTGATGGGGCAACCGGTGTTTCTGCAAATCCCAATATCACCATCACCTTCTCCGAGGCGGTGGCCCGTTACAACAGCAACAGCAGTATCAGCAGCTCCTATCTGAAGGAGTGCCTTGTGTTCCGGAAGACCAATTCCGGCGGATCGGAAGTGCCTTATTCCGCCTCCATCAATTCCGCGAATAAGGTAATTACGATCACACCTGACAAAGCACTGGATCTGAATCAGAAATATTATGTGGCCGTCGTCGCTAAAAAGTTGACAGCCAAAAGCAGCGAAACCGCGGTTCCATCGTCTTCCGTGACCTGGACCACGGGAGTAACGACGCCCGTGTTGAGTGCTTTAACGCTTACCCCCGGCGAAACGTCCATGAAGGTTGACTTTACGCCCAATCTGGCCGGTGACGTTTATGCGCTGGCGATCAGCGGAAGCAATCTGGTCCCCACCGAAGAGCAGATTTTAAAGGGAACGAAAGCTACGGTCAAGGCGAATACCGCCTCCACCCTTACGATTCCCAACTTGTCGCCGAATACGCCCTATACGGTCTTTGCCCTCCTGCGCAGCGGCAATGTGAATTCCAAGGTCGTAAGCGCCAGCTATAGCACAAGGACATCGGAAGCGACGTTAAGCAACCTTACCGTCTCTTCCGGCGGCCAAAACCGACTCAGCAACTTTTCTGCGGCGAACAAAACCTACACAGTCCAGGTTCCCTTTGGTACCGATAAGGTAGAGGTTGCCGCAACGGCCGGTACAGGAGTTACCGTTGAAATCAATGGAAGAAATACTGCTCAGACATCCGTGGACCTTTCCGGCGTAAAGAACGAAATCAGAGTGAAAGCTTCCGCCAGTGGCAAAACGGACTCCGTTTATACGATCACGGTGCAAGTTCAGGGTAACACGGAAGTGAGTTCCGTTACTTTGGGGGACAAAAGCTTTGGCCCCTCTGATTCCTATGGCACCTCCGTCGCATACGATGCAACGAAGATCGCCATCCGGATTGTCGCCAGGGATTCTAATGCGGCCATAAGCCTGGGAACCCAGTCGGGAATGGGAACGTTATCTCTGCCGGAGGTGAATCTTCCGCCGGAAGAGAATACTTTTAGCTTTACCTTTACGATAAGCTCCAATGTCGATTCCAAGACTTACACCATCTCGCTTACAAGGGAAGCTGCTCCCACACCGGATCAGAATCCAAACTCAAACCCTGACCAAACTCCAACACCGAGCGCAATCCGGAAGTGAAATCCGGGACCAGTTCAGGAATGACTCTGGGTACTGAGGAGCGCTGATTGAACGAATCTGAATCTTAGTCTGTGAAAGTCCGAAATGCCGGTACAGATCTTGGGAAAACCCAATTGTCTGTATCGGCATTTTCATATTGTGTTGACGCTTCAAGGATGGTAGAATTTACTAAGTACAACGATTTTCGACAGGACTTGACGAAGGGCCTGTTTACGGTTTTAAGATTATCTGTTTTCGATTTCAAATCAGGAGGGGAAGAGATTCATGAACTTAAAAAAAGTAGGACACAGGATATTAGCGCTGAGCTTATCTCTGGCGCTGGCATTGTCGTCAGCTTTCGCAATGCCGGAAGCTTCCTATGCAGCCGGCAGGTTTTCCGATACGGCCGGTCATTGGGCGGAGCAGTTTATCAGCAGGGCGTATAATCTGAATATTGTCAGCGGCTATCCCACCGGCAAATTTATGCCTGACAAGGCCGTCACCCGGGCGGAATTCGTTTCCATGATCAACAGCGCTCTCGAACTCAATTCATCCTCGTATTTCAATACCGACCTTAAGGATGTTCTTGCCGGCCAGTGGTATTACCGCGATGTTACCGCAGCCATGACCGCAGGCTATGCAGGGGGTTACAGCGATAACACCTTTCGGCCGAACAACTATATTTCCAGGCAGGAAGCCGCCGTTATGCTCGCCAGAGTCATTCCCGACTATAAGGGAAAGGGCAGTTTGAAATCTTTCAAGGATTACCGGCAGGTCGCGCAATGGGCGACGGCCGCCATGGAAAAAATGAACGGCAGGAAATACATGGGCGCTTACAGCGACGGGAGGCTTCATCCCGCCGATCCCCTTACCAGAGCGCAGACGGCAAAAATTCTATGCGATATCCTCGACAACGAAACGATAGAAAAGTCGGATAAGATTGTCGATGAGAACAATACGAAGCTTACGGAACGGGTCTATGTCGGGGACGTGGTCATCGACGAAGATCTGGGAGAGGGCAACGCGACCATTGACAACTGTGTCATACTGGGGACGCTCTACGTCGAAGGGGGCGGCTCTAAAAGTGTAACGATAAACAATGCAAGGATTGCAAATATGGTCGTACGGAAGGACGATACGCCGGTTAGGATCGTAACGAAGGGCGACACCGTGATTTCCAAGGCGACCGCATCCCGGTCGTCGATTCTGCAGACTTCCGGGAAAAACGGATACGGGATCCTGGAGACAACCGTAAACAAAGGCGCCGAGCTGACCTTAAAAGGCAATTTCCCTGTCGTCAAAATAGTTGGATCGACTGCGGCGGTGACGCTGGAGTCCGGCAAGATAGACGCCCTGACGGTGGAACGGGCCGGGATGTATTCGGATATCACCCTGACAGGAAAGGCTTCGGTAACCGAAGCGACGGTAAATGGTGAATCATATTTTCACGGTACAGGAATCATCGCCCACATGAACGTCAATGCAGATAACATCACCTATGAAACCAAACCCCAGAAAATGGCGGTGGGCGTGAATATCGACAGGGCAGTAGGAGAGGCCGACACGAGATCCGACGTCGAAGTGGAATTTGATCCCGATAACAAAGATACCAACGTCAACCTGGACGCCAAAATCACGCTGACATTCAATACATCTGTCAAGCTGGCAAACGGTACCGCCATCACTAGCTCCAACATCAAAAACTTTGCTACCCTGAGGGTCGCATCGAGAGGTGGAATCGAGGTCGAATGCACCGGAACGATCAACGCGGCGAAAAAAGTGGTGACCCTGGCTCCTAAAAATGAATTGAGTTCCAATACCCGATATTATGTAGTCCTGGCGGATGAATCCATAATGAACGCCAACGGCTCCAAGAATGACGAGGAATACGTCTATTTCACCACAGGGTCCACCGGCTCCAACTCCCTGGCAACCTACCGCCCGAGGGACGGCGCTACAGGGGTAGCCACCGACCCCAACATTACGATTGATTTTTCTGAGGATGTCGTGAAATACAGCGATGGCAAAGAGGTGACCGATTCGGATCTGAAGGAGTGCATCGCGTTCCGGATGGGCGAAGACGGCAAAGGTTCTGCCGTTGCCTATACCGCTTCTATCCGCTCTCAGGATACGATTACGATAAAACCGAGCTCTCCACTGACGCCCGGCGAGACATATTACGTGGCCGTGATCGCCAACAAACTGAAAACGAAGGCCGGCGGCAAAGCGATCTCCGGTTCATCTGCCTCCTGGAGAGTCGTCTATGCATCGCCGCCGGTAATAACGCCGTCTGCCGCGACGCTGAGTACGCTTACCCTGGCGCCGTCCGGAGGAAGCAATGTGCTGACCGGGTTCAGCCCTTCCAAATTCAGCTACGATGTAACGGTTCCCTATGAAACCCCCAGCGTCGATGTGACCGCTGCTGCGGCCAGCGGAACTTCCATCACCATCAATGGCGCGCCTGCAACTTCCGTTGCCGGAATTGCTCTCGTACCGAGCAGCATTACAACGATCAAAGTTGCCGCCGCGGCCAGCGGCGCGGCAATTTCCACCTATCAACTGAATGTTGAAGTCGCAGGAAATACGACGCTCAGCGGCATTACGGTGGGAGGAATCTCTCTGGTACCGGGATCATCGCCCTATTCGGCAAACGTTCCGACCAGCGCGACCTCCGTTCCCATTTCCATTTCCACCGTCGATCCGAATGCGGTCATCAAAATCAACGGCGGCAGCCCGGGAACAGGTACTTTGAGCACTGACATCACCCTCAGCCCAGGCAGCCAAAGTATCACATTTACCGTCATGTCCAACAGAACGACGAAGGAGTATACGATATATATCTCACGCCATCTATAACACAAGAAAAAGGTTGTTGCAAAACAGCTTGTAAAAATTGAGAGCCTGTGATGGACAGAGCCTTTTGAGGAATTTTCGTCCTTTCAGCTGCGGAAGCAGAACTTTTGGCGAGCATAAAATGCGAAGAAGAGCACTGATTAAGCTTTAGTT
>CAMJRV010000159.1 GCA_946408315.1 uncultured Bacillota bacterium
TCAGGAATTCTATTTACACAAAATTCTTTACAGACCCTCGAAAAGTTTGTTTTCCCTTTCAAGCACTATTAAATCAAGACCTATTAAAATAAGCCAGAGCTTTGAACTGCTTCTGGCTTACTTTAAATAATATTACGTGGGAGCTTATTTCTTTTTTACGAATTCATTCACAAGTCTGACACTTTCCGCGGCGGTTTCGCCAAAACCATCTGCGCCAATTTTAGTTTGCCATCTCAAAGTTACCGGAGCCCCTCCGACGATGGTTTTAATTTTGCCTTTCAGTCCCTTTTCCGCCAGCAACTCTTCAATTTCCTTTTGATGCGTCATCGTGGTCGTAAGAAGCGCGCTGCTTCCGATGACGTCCGCGCCTTGCTCAATTGCGGTATCAACAATTTTTTGGCTCGGAACGTCCCTGCCGAGATCGATGACCTCAAATCCGTTTGCGACCATTAAGGACGCCACAATACCCTTTCCAATATCGTGAAGATCCGCTTCTACTGTGGCAAGGACCACTTTCGCCGTAACCTCTCTCTTCTTACCCGATTTTTCAATTGCATCATTAAGAATTGCAACCGCTTCTTTGATGGCATCCGCCGCCATCATTACTTCAGGGAGAAATACCTCCCCCGCCTCAAAGAGGTCGCCGATTTCCATAATGCCCGGGACAAAACCTTTTTCTATAAACTCTGCCGGATCAACGCCGATCTCCAGACCTTTTCGGGCCAATTCGAGCGCGACGTCCGTATCTCCGTCAATGATCGATTGTTTTGCTTCTTCCAGTAATTTTTCGTCAATCATGTTATGCCCCTCCTTTATTTAAATAACATTCCTGTCTTTTTCTTGAATTTTTCAACACAGTTAATCTCCAATTCAAGCAGCTTTGAAATGTTTGCCTTTGCCTCGATTCCCCTGCTGCCCGCGCCATAACCCATGAAGACATTGGCGATATCCAGATCCTCTCTGACCTCGCGCATTGTCACCTCATCGGTCAAGTCGAGCAAACTCACCTTTAACTTGTCGGCAACAAATTTCTTGGCGTCATTCAGTCTCATGCTCTTCGCTAATTGCATCCTCGCAACCAGATCCCCAGCAGTTCTTATGCCGCCCATCCCTGATGCCTGGCTATGTACGATTGCCATTCCCGACGGATCTCCATAACCAACCTACAAGCCGTCCAGCTTTCCGATTTCCGCCATCGCGGTGGAAGCCCGGGAGACACAGTCGATAGGAGGAGTGATCTGCATCGGTACGCCGCCCACACCCATTCCTACATTGGCATGCACCGGAATCGGCGAAACCTCAGCGGCATACTTGCACATGGTAAGCGATCTGGCGATATTCCATGGGAAGCTCTTTCTCGTATTGGTATTCACCACAGCGCCTACTACGCTTCCTCCCGCCGCCGCGACCATTCTGCACTGATCGTGAGGATACATTCCGGCAAGCCGTTCTCCCTTATATTGCAGAGATCCATGGAAGCCGAGAATGAATTCTCCCGACATGCCGACTTCAATATTCATTTTGGGATACTGTTCCCGGAGCTTTTCAACCGCCCGTAAAACCGCATAGAATTCCGCATCTCCGCCGGCCGCCGTCGTGTCAAAATCCAAACCGTCCGCGCCTGCTTCATACATGTTTCTTCCCAAGAGCAGCAGGTCGTCTTCCAGCAGAGCCGCCGTCTCAAGCTGCGCTTCCTGGGCTTCCTTGATCAATCCTTTGGGCATTAACTCCGAAGCATTCTCACACGGCCCGTCAGGCTTGGTATACATGGGCATGTTCGGCATTACGCCATACAGCAGTGCCGGAGTAGTGGTCAAAAGCGTTTCTGCGACGGCATATTGCTCTTCCGGCAATATCATCTTCACCGGTTTGGCGCTGTAATGGACATACGCCATCTCCAGAGAATCGGCCATCAAAGCCCTCTCATAAGTCTGTAAGATCTGCGGCATTGCGATGGGCAGCCCCAATCTTGTAAACTTCAGCGGCTGCGAATCATAAGTCAATACTAATTCGTTGCCTCTTTCCACGCTGACAAATTTTCTGGGTTCACAGATAATTTCCATCAGCCGTTCCATATCATCCTCGGTGAGAGGCGGACACTTGGCCCTTTTTGCGCCTTCTGCAACTCCCGCTTCGATTTCTTTTCTGATTTCAGCTTCAGACATCTCGACGAAAGACCCATCTCCCATTCTTGTTAAAACCAAAACAATCCCTCCTTTTCGTTTTATTACTCTTTCTTCTATTACAAGCATACCGAATTACTTAAAAAATAACATCTTGCAATGTGTAAACATCTTTACCCGATATCTTTTTGCATTTTGTTGACTGCGCCGGCCTTTTTCATTTGAGCTTTTTCCATCTCATAAAAATAAGCGTGCAGTGCAAACTCCAAGGCGAACCTCTTTTCTCCCTCATCGTAATCCTTCCCCAGGATATCCTCGATCTTCTGTAACCTGAAATACAAGGTCTGCCTTACAATGAAGAGCTTTTCAGCGGTTTTCTGCTTGGAACAGTGGCATTCAAAATATACCCGCAGCGTTTGCAGCAATTCCAGGTTTTCAGGATTCAGCAGAGTACGCAGATGATCTGATATGAATTCTTCTATAACATTTGACTGCAGCTTTTCCATCAAACGGTTTGCATAAAGCCTGTCGTAGATGACCGTCCTGCCGCACTGACCGTCTATGCCTTTTAAGGTTTCTACTGCCGTCTCATAGCTTTTCACGACTTCTACGGCCCGGTCAACCTTTTTCCCGATGGAAAAGACGGAGTCTTTATAATCCATAAATTGATTTTTCCATTCCCGCAAATGTCCGATTGCTTTTCCAAGCCTTTCGTAAAGGTTCTCCTCCGCCCCCGAATTCATAATGATATAGCTGATTATATTGCCCTCCATGTAACCCAATATGGAAAAGCCCTCGTCCTCAAAGGCCCTTCTGACAATGATCGTCGTATGGAAAAGGAAGTCGTCAAATGATTTCCTGTCGTCCGCAGCTCCTTCATCTCCGCCCTCATCCGATTGGCAATCGGATATGTTTGCGCAGCATAATGTCGTACAGCACACCAGCAGTCCTTTCATATTTGCACGCAGTCCGAATTCCCGTAATTTTTCATAAATTGAAGCCTCGGACAGACTGCCTTCCAGCCATTCCTTCAGCCAGCCGTTGCTCTTATAAAGCATTTCTTCTTTTTTTGTCAATTCCTCAAGGAGGTCATTTTTTATTTTGTTTGAAAGTCTGTTCAAAATTAAAATATCAAATTGAGATAGTTCTCTTTTTGTACTGTTAAAGACGAGATATCCCCAGCTCTTCTCAAATATTTTCAGGTGCTTGATCGCAATGTTGCCCCTGCAGTAGGTTTCATCGTCCTTTAGGATATTTTCCAGCGCCGACAGCTTTGATTGAATAAAACTTTTCAAACCTGGGGAAGCGCCGTATTGTTTTCCTTTGATTGGCAAATATGCTACTTCCAAGTCGAGATATTCGGCGGTATAGCGGATTCCGTCCGCTATGGTCCCCCGAATATCGCTTAACTTGTTATCATAATGATCGGCATCGTGATACAGCTTTGCGTTATTATTGATCAGCATGGTGTTCAGATCCTTGGTGATATCAAGAAACCTGGAGATCTGCGTTATCTCAATCAGCGGAAAATCATATTGATTCGCCAAATCGATCATTTCCTGATCCATTTCGTGATAATACAGCGGCATTTCAATGCAAAGGGCAGAAACCTTCTGATCGATTAACTCTTTTAAAAAATTGACTGCCACTTCCTTCGATGTAAAGCCAATTCCTGTAGTCAGAACCATTTCACCGCCGTTAACACATTCTTTTACGATATCTCTGATTTCCAGGATATGAACCCAGCTTACTTTTTTAAATAAACCGCTTTCCCCAGCCACGACCTTTGTGATGCTCCGCAAATATTTTGTATTCAGCAGATCCTGTACGCAGATTCCAAAATCCATACTTTTGCCCTCCACCACGTTACGAAAAGGACTTATGGGCGCCGTATTACGCCTCCGCTTCCACCGCCGCCACCGCTGCTTCGGTGTCTTCCGCGTCTTCCTCATATGTTTTTCCGAAATCGACCATATCATCCTTGACAAAGTGCAGAACGCCCGGTGTTCTTCTATCCACCTTGAGCCAACGGAACAGCCCGATGAGCAGGAAGAGCAGTACGACGGCCAGGGGCGTAGACACCAGAATCGCCAGCGATTTCAGAGCATCGAAAGGCGCTCCGGAAAACATGAGAGCCAGCGGGACCAAAGTGAGCATGGCGCACCAGAACAACCGTGGTCTGGCTCCGGGGTTGTTGTCCTTATCCAGCCCTTTTGCCGTCGTCGATGCAAGCGCCAGCGACGCTGTGTCAAGAGTCGTGCAGATAAAGCCTGCGACAACGACCGTGTAGACCACCGCAAGGATCACGCCCAAAGGCAAGGTGTCCAGAATCTTGAAAATCGCACCATAGGGATCGCCGCCCTGAACCTCTTTGATCAGGGAGAATTGTCCGGTAACTTCACGATGCATTGCCAGTCCGCCATTGACCGCAAAGAAAACCCAGGTGCCTCCGCTAATCCCAAACATACAGGAAAGAACCAGACTCCGTATGCTCCTGCCCTTTGAAATTTTTGCGACAAACACACCCATCAGGCCTGCATATGTCATCGGGAACGCGATGAAGAAAATGGTCCATGCTTCTGCAAAACCGCTGTTTGAAATGGGGTCGGTAAAGGTAGCCATCCTCGGCATAAACTGAGTCATATAGCCCAAGGAACTGACGAAAAGTTTCTGGATAAACGAAGTAGGTCCGGCGAGGAAGATAAATGCTAAAAATACGAATAAGAGCTTAACCGTATTATCGCTCAGGAATTTCATGCCTCGGGCCGTGCCTACGAAGGAGCTCAGCGAGAAGATCACGCCCAGAATGAGAACGATGATCACATCCATCAGGAAGTTCTCGGCTATTCCGGTAACTCGCGTAATCCCACCGGCGATCACCGGTATTCCCAGTCCCAGGGAGACGCCCAAACCGCCCAGAGTACAGAACACGACGATTAAATCGATCAGTCTTCCGATAGGTTTCTTAAACTTGAAGTCACCCATCATCTCCTCGGCGATCAGACTCATCGACATGGTGTTCATCTTTCTCACATATAAGGCATAAGCCGTTACCATACCAATTACTACGTATACACACTGCGCCAGCAGTCCCCAGTGGAAAAACGCATAGCCCATGGATATTTCCATAGCCTCTTGGGTAAGCGGCTGAATTCCAAGTCCGGGCCCGATGCAGTAATAAGACCACTCTGTAAAAGACCAGAACATGGAGGCGGACGCCAGCGCCGCGCATGCCATCATGGCTATGTAGCTGAACATGGAAAACTCAGGTTTGCCCTCCCCCAGCTTGATTCTGCCATATCGGCTGAACGCGATGCCGAAGCTGATCACAATGAATGCAACATCCAGCAATAATAAGAAGGGGCCTGCACCGCTCATAGTTGCTCCAAATATCCGATTGATCGTTCCGACGGTCAGATCGGGGCGCAATGCTAAAAAGAATACTACAAATAATAGAAGTCCCACGCTTACAATGGCCAAAGGCCATTGGATGCTTAACCTGTTCTCGTTTTGTTTTATCCGGTCCATCCTTCAATCTCTCCTTTCAGTAAGTAGAATATCGATTTAAATTCATCAGACTCAATAAAATCATTTTCCTCCTATCTATCAAATTCTTTCATATGGATTATACTGAATATTGCGAAATCTTTCATTGGGCAGACTGTATCACCTTTCACGACTAATTTTTTGCACTCTGTAAAACCGTCTAAAATCTCGTGGCCTTGATATACTCCTCCTGAAATTCGGTCAGCGCAGCCAGTTCAATATGCTCTGTCCTTTCGGCCTGTCTGTCCGCCGCTTCCCTTTCCTTCAGGGAGAGCAGCGCCATGCTTGCGCCTGCTCCCGCCGTGTTCCCCGCGGAAACGATATTGTTTTGATCGATCCGAGGGAAGAGACCGATTTCCATTGCGCTTTCTATATTGATATAGCTC
>CAMJRV010000160.1 GCA_946408315.1 uncultured Bacillota bacterium
GCTTACTGCGGAAGGCTCCATTTCCGGAGCGGTAGAAGCCGTACGGGCGGGCGCTTTCACTTATTTGCTGAAGCCTGCCGATATCAACGAATTGATTTTCAATGTTCAAAGGGCTTTTGAGCTGTATTCGATCAAGGATGAAAATATTATTTTAAAACAGCAGATGCTTGAAAAGTCGGGGAGAAAGCTTCTCGTGGGGAACAGCAGAAAAATTGAGGAGATTCGCAGCAAAATCAATACGATCGCAAAGACGGACACAACGGTGCTGATTACGGGGGAAAGCGGTACCGGGAAAGAAATCCTGGCCAATATGGTTCACTACCAGAGCGGCAGGGCGGATAAACCGTTTGTCAGGGTAAATTGTGCGGCGCTGACAGAAAGCCTGCTGGAAAGTGAATTGTTCGGCCATGAGAAAGGGGCTTTTACGGGGGCGGACAAAACCCACAGAGGAAAGTTTGAGATTGCGAACAATGGGACCATTCTGCTGGATGAGATCGGGGAATTGTCGATGAATACCCAGGCGAAGCTGTTAAGGGTATTGCAGGAAAGGGAGTTTGAAAGGGTTGGGGGTTCCGGGACGCTCAAGATTAACTTTAGACTGATCGCTTCTACGAATAAGGATCTGAAGCGGGAGGTGGAAATGGGAAGCTTTCGAAACGATCTGTACTACAGGATCAACGTGATGCCCATCCGCCTTCCTCCTCTGAGGGAACGAAAAGAGGACATCGCCGTGCTGGCAGATTACTTTATCTCGGAGCTGTCGAAGGAAATGAACAAAAAGATTTCTCCCCTCTCTCAAGAAGCAATCGAGATCTTCAGAGGATACGACTGGCCGGGCAATGTGAGGGAATTGCGGAATATCGTAGAGCGTCTTGTCGTCATGTCTCATACGAGTGAAATCAATCTGTCCGATATTCCCGAGGAATTAAAGATCAACGGAAGGGTTAAGAGCCTGCCGAAAGCAGGCGCCTCTTTAATCGAGTCAAGAAAGGAATTTGAACGGCAGTTTATCCTGGACGCATTGAGCAGGAATCATCAAAATGTAGGGAGAACGGCAGAGGATATCAGCATTGCAAAGAAAAACCTTTATAAAAAAATAAAGGAATATCAAATCGACTTGAACTGATTTTTAAATAACCGGGGGAGCCCTGTATTTAGATTGGAGACGGTAGTATGAAAGCGCAGAGAATCAGACATTATACCTTTGACAGTATCATTGGAAGCAATGCCGGTTTTCTTCACACGATTGCCAGGGCCAAAATGGCGTCAAAAAACTCGGCCCCGGTATTGATACAGGGGGAAACCGGAACGGGAAAGGAGCTTATCGCTCAAAGCATACACTATGGAGGGGAAAGACAAATGGAGCCTTTTCTTGCTCAAAACTGCGCGGCACTGCCTTACGGACTTGTGGAGGGGATTTTGTTCGGAACGCGGGAGGGAGGCTTTACAGGAGCCATTGACCGCAAAGGTATCTTTGAACAGGCAAACTATGGAACGCTGCTGCTCGATGAAATAAATGCGCTGCCATACGATTTACAGGGTCGGCTGCTGAGGGTCTTGCAGGAGGATTATGTCCGGCCCGTGGGGGGTACTTATGATATTCCTGTCGATGTGAGAATCATTGCTACGTTAAATGAAGAGCCGGAATATTTGATCCGGAAAGGAAGGCTGAGGAAGGACCTGTTCTACCGGTTGAACGTGATTCCGATCCGGGTTCCTCCGTTAAGAGAGCGGAAAGAAGACATTTTACCGCTGGCCAATGCGTTTATCGAGAAATATAACGATAAGTATCATAAGGCGGTAAAAAGGATTTCAAAGGATGGGATACAGAGCTTAATGGAATATGATTATCCGGGAAATGTCAGGGAATTGGAGAACTTGATTATGTCAGCCATGTCGATGACAGAAGAGATCGATGTTTTGACATCTGCAGATCTATGCATTTCCAAGACATCCCCCAGATGTTGATTGACGGGGCTCAGGATTATTCCGTATAGCCCTGAGCGGTGTCGATTCCTACCGTATTCGTCGCACTGTCAAAGGTTACGCCGATATCGAAGGATTTGGCGATATCTCTCAGTTTGAAATAGTTGTTTCCGTTGATGTTATATGCGGTTAAGGAGATCTCCTCGCCGTCCTTATATATCTTTGAAGTGTTCAGGACCGCATTCTTCGCCTTGCCGTCTCCCTTGGCCATCTCGCCGCCTGCTACGGTGTAAGCCTTGTTGGATAAGAGGTTGATGGCCTTTACTTCCGCATTCCATTCCACTTCAAACTGCTTTGCAGTACCGCTCACGACCTTGGCCAGGTCACGAAGCTTGAAATAGTTGTTGCCGTTGATATTATAGGCTTCAAAGGAAGTCGCTGTTCCGTTTACCAGCACCTTGGACGCGGTGGGCTTTGCAGGAGCTTTTTCGGGCGCTGCTGCAGGTGCAGGGGCAGGTGCGGAGGTTTCGGACTGAGCCGTGTCTCCCAGCACATGGATCAAAACGTTGCAAGAATCGGCATAACCTTCATACCTGAAAGTCACGAAATAGTAGCCGGAGTCCTTCAGCGTGACCTTGCATCCCGCCAGAAGGAGAGGTGCATCGTCATTATAATTTTTCAGTTCCGACATATCGACAGTGATTTCGCGGCCGTCGACAGAATCGGCCGGCCCCGCGGCGAGGACTTTTGCTTTGCCGGAAACCGGAAGGGGATCGCCGACGGTAGTAAACGTCTTTTCGCCTTCCTGCACCATCTTGTAGACCTCGAATATGGACGTGTCTTGCAGCGTGGTGACGGCCGCAGGCGAATTAGTTTCAAAATAAGCGTCAAGGACTTCATCGATCTCTTTGCCGTTCAGAGTCTTCACAACGTTGGATACGGACAGGTCCTTCCGGTCCAGCTCCGGATAGCCCTTCACATCGACAGTGGAGCCTTCGGCGGCATAGACCGCAACGGGAGCAAGCATAAAGAATGATGCCAGCATCACCAAGAATAATTTTGTAATTTTCCCTCTGAGTTTCATGTTCTGCCTCCTTTAAAAATGTGGTATGTCTAGACTTGTTTAATATAACAAAATGTTGTCTGATTGTAAATAAAGAAGGCATAATTTAGCAATCATATATAGAAAAAATAGCAAAATTTGACTAAAAATCGATTTCTGCTTCCTGTCCCGGTTTCAGCGGACAGTTTTTCGGCAGGAGCAGCTTGATCTTCACGCTTTCCTTGTTCTTGTTGGCTGGGGTCTGCATATCCTTCGGTGTGTATTCGCTCTTCACGTCGATATATTTGACGACCGCCTCATATTCTTTCCCGTCGCTTTTGACAGGAAAGGTCTGGTTATAATCGACAGAGTTCAGATAGTCTATGGGAAGGTAGAACACGAAGTATTTCTCATCGTCCGATGCGACGTCGACGAGCTGAAAGCCCGGCGAGACCATATCTCCGGCGACATAGCTCTTGCTCATGACCACACCTGCGCCGGCGGCGCGGACCGTAAATTTCTCAAGCCGATCCTTCATCTCTTCGAGCTGGATTTCCGTCTGCCGGATATCGATCCGCGTCGATTCCGCGGAGGAACCGTTCTTTGCGCTGTCGAGCTGTGCCTTTGCCGCGGTCATCGCGTTGGCGGCCGAATCCGCCTTTACTTTCGCAAGATCGAGGGAATCCTTGGGGAGGGCTCCCTGATTGTAAAGGGATTGGGCGTTTCTATAATCTAAAGCGGCTTTTTCGCTGGAAGAAGCGGCGCTGTTGTAATTGGACTGGGCGATGGACAGATTGTTTTCCGCCAGACTGTTTTTTCCTCCAACTTCCAGTTCCGTCAGGGCGAGCTTTTTCTTCTCAAGCGTAAGCTGCAGCTGATCGTAGGCATATTTCTGATCCGAATCGTCGATCCTCGCTATGATATCCCCTTTTGAAACGGGCTGGCCGAGTTCGACGGGAATCTCCAGAATCTTTCCGGAAACCTCGGCAGTGTGAGAAAGGATCGTAGCCTCCACCACGCCGGTATAATTCCGGCCGCCGTTCCCGTAATAAAGCGCTGCCAAAGAGGCAACCACGATCAGAACGAGCAGCGGAATCACTTTCTTTTTATGTCCTGCTATATGCTTCATCATTCCATCCTCCTATTTTGCTAGTTTTGCAAGCGGCTAAATTCTGCGATAACGCTTTAACAGCATCGTATTGGCGGTCATAAAGATCAAGGTCAGCCCCAGAAGCATGGCGGCGTCCAATGCGATGGAAAGAAAACCGCTGCCGCGGATCATGACCTTATCCAGCGCGTCCGCAACGTAATAGAGGGGCATAAACTTCCCCACCACGGCCCATTCCGGCGAAAGGTCGAACAGCCCGGTAAAGAAGACCTGGGGAACGACGACGATGGGGATAAACTGGATCATCTGAAATTCACTGGACGCCGCCGTTGAAAGCAGGATGCCGAGGGACAGGGCGGTCATCGCGGAAAGCAGGGTGATCAGCAGGACGAGCCATAGGGACCCGATCATCATAATATTGAGGACATACACCACATAAAACGTTATGATGGTGGACTGCACGACGGTGACGGTCCCAAATCCGATGATGTAGCCGGCGACGATTTCCCAGCGCTTGATCGGTGTGGACAGCAGCTTTTCCAGCGTCCCGGTGGTGCGCTCCTGCAGGAACGAAATCCCGGAAATCAGGAAGGTGAAGAAGAAGACCAGAAAGCCGATGAGCAGGGAGCCGAAATTATCGAACATTTTCAAGTCGCCGGCGCCGTAGACGTAGTTGACCTCCGTTTTCAGGTCAACCCTCTCCTGTGAGGCGAACATGGCTTTTTTCGCCTGCTCCATGGCTGCCAGCGCCTGGGATGCCTTCGTGGTATTGCCTCCGTCCAGATCGATCGTAAGCTTTCCGCTGACCATCGTTACCGAGGCGATGATCTCTTTTTTCTTCAGCAGCTCTGCCGCTTCCGACTCTGTGCAGCGGACCGGGATCAGGTTGTTTTCATAAAGGTTTTCTACATATTGCTGCGGAGCGTTGACGATCCCCACATTCAGATTCGTGGAAGAGGTGTCCAGGATAAAGTAGATCAGAGTCAGCAGCAGCAGGGGTGCGCATAGGATCAGGGCAAGGGTTCTCTTATCGTGGCGCAGTTGATTGATGATGCGCAGGGCCATCGCTTTAATCCTCAAGCTTTCCACCTCCATATCGTATGAACGCTTCCTCAATGGTATCCGCTCCGATGTTCTTCTGAAGCTCTTCCGGGGTTCCCTGGGCGATGAGGACGCCGC
Organism: uncultured Bacillota bacterium; assembly: GCA_946408315.1. Taxonomy (GTDB): domain Bacteria; phylum Bacillota; class Clostridia; order Peptostreptococcales; family Anaerovoracaceae; genus Anoxybacterium. The sequence goes on from CAMJRV010000160.1 coordinate 5,256, forward strand.
GGCGCATCATTGCAAGCCGGTGGCATTTCAGCGCTTCATCCATGACGTGGGTTGTGACAAGGATCGTCACGCCCTTTTCGGACATTTCGTAAAGCTCCTTCCAGATATCCTGACGAAGCAGGGGGTCGATCCCTACCGTCGGCTCATCCAGAATCAGGACCTTTGGGTTGTGCAGGATGGCCATGGCAAGAGAAAGCCTTCGCTTCATGCCGCCGGAATACGCTCCCACCGGTTTGTTCAGATCGTCCGAAAGACTCATCAGCTCCATTACTTCCAAAATACGCTTCTTGTAGTGCTCTTTTTTCATACCGTATATGGCGGCAAAAAACTCCAGGTTTTCTGCGGCGGACAGCGTCATATACAGAGCGTCCGACTGGGCCATATAGCCGATATCGTTCATCAGGGACAACTGAGGCATCTTTTTCCCCAGCACATAGGTTTCCCCCGAAGTGGACTCCGAGATGCCCGCCATGATTTTGACCGTAGTGGTCTTGCCGCAGCCCGAAGGTCCCAGCAGGCCGTAGATACAGCCGTAGGGCACCTTCAGCGAGACATCGTTCAGCACCTGCTTCTCGCCAAAGTATTTGTTTACCTTATCCAGTGTGATGCAATCGGTTCCGTTTTCCATAAAGCGATCCTCTGTCATACAGAAATTCCCGGCGTGAACCGGATCGAATTTTTTGGTTGTACACGACAACGTGTTGTTTTATACTTTTATTATAATCATTCTGATAAAAAAATAAATCAACAATGTCACGACGAGTGTCGGGCAATGAAAGGATTGGAGG
>CAMJRV010000161.1 GCA_946408315.1 uncultured Bacillota bacterium
CTGGTTTTTCTTCGTTCATAATTTTGCCCCTGCCCTGACGCTGCTTTCGAGGAAGGAGATCGACGGCATCGTCTACGTTTCCTCTTTCTGCTGCGGGACCGACTCTGTTATCATCGATATGATAAAAGGCAGGATCGGAAGCTTTCCCTTTCTCGTCCTCAAGCTGGATGAACAGACGGGAGAGGCAGGATATAATACGAGGCTGGAAGCGTTTCGGGAGGTGCTGAAATGAAAATTACGTTCCCGCATATCGGAGACGCCCATCTGATCGGGCGGATCTTTTTCTCCGAAATCGGCATCGAAATCGTCACTCCGGGTGCCAATACGCTGAAGGGGCTCGAAACGGGAAGCGGAGTTTCCCCCGATGAGATATGCATTCCCTTTAAGCTCATGGTTGCAAACCTTATGGAAGCTTACCGCCTCGGAGCGGACACGGTGATCATGCCGGCGACGATGGGGCCTTGCAGGCTTGGCGAGTATGGAGAACTGCTGAAGTCCATTCTTGACAGCAGAGGCTATCCCTTTCAATGGATCCTGCTGGATTCCTTCGAAGCTATAGGGAAGCGGGAGCTGCTCCGCAGGCTGACTCATGTCGTTTCGGACAGCGACAAGGGGAAGGCGCAGATCCTCCGCGCCCTGCTCGAGACCTATCAGGTTATAAAGGCTCTGGAGCGGCTGGATCAGAGAGCACATATCCTCGCAGGCTATGAAAGGTCGAAGGGCGACTGTAAAAAAGAGGTCGCCGCCTGCCGCAGAGAGCTGGGGGATGCATCCGGGATCAGGGAAGCGGTCAGGATCATCCGCAATCATCTCGACCGGTTGGAAAAAGTGGAGCTGGATTACGATAAAAAACCTCTCCAACTGCTGCTGACAGGGGAAATCTTTTCGATGATCGAACCCTTTGCGAATCATCATATTGAAGAATTGCTGATGGATATGGGAGTGTCTTTTGAGAAACGGGTCACCCTTGGATGGTGGATCCGCCGTACCGTGATCAACCCCTTTCAGTCCAAAGACTGGTTTGGCAGGAGAAACCGGTATCTGCCCTATTCCATCGGCGGGTACGCAAAGGAAACGGTGGAAGAGGGCGTCATCTGCAGTCGGAAGGGATACGACGGAATCATTCAGGTGTTTCCTGTGGGCTGTATGCCGGAAATCGTCGCGAAGGCGGTCTTTGCGCGGATGATGCGGGAGAAAAAGCTGAGCGTCCTCACCGTGATCTATGACGAGATGGGCGGCGAGGCCGGATATATCACCAGGATCGAGGCGTTTGTCGATATGCTGGAACGAAGAAAAAGGGAAAGAACAAAACAGGAAAAGGCAAAAAAGGAAGGGAAGAAGAGTGTATTACCTGGGTATTGATGTTGGCTCCGTGAGCACGGACCTTGTGATTATGGATGAGGAAAATAAAATCCTCGATCAATTATATTTGAAGACGAAGGGAAATCCCATCGAAGCTGTGAAGGACGGATTGCGTCAGCTAGGCCGGAAGTATCAAAACGACGAGATTGCGGGAGTCGGCACGACAGGAAGCGGGAGGACTCTGGCGGCGGCGGTGGCGGGAGCCGACGCGGTGAAGAATGAGATCACGGCTCACGGCGTAGCAGCGGCTACATTTGATCCGGAGATCAGGACAATCATCGAAATCGGCGGCCAGGATTCCAAGATTATATTGCTCCGGGACGGCGTCATTACGGATTTTGCTATGAATACTGTCTGCGCCGCGGGGACGGGATCATTTCTGGACCGTCAGGCGGAGCGGCTGGGTATGGAGATCGGTGAGATGGGCGGCTATGCGCTGCGAGCGGAAAATCCGGTGAGGATCGCCGGCCGCTGTGCAGTCTTTGCCGAATCCGACATCATACATAAGCAGCAGCTTGGATGTACGATGGAGGATATCATCGGGGGAATGTCAAAAGCCCTGGTGAGGAATTACCTGAGCAATGTGGCGAAAGGCAAGGAGATTATTCCGAAGGTGTGCTTTCAGGGCGGGGTTGCGGCCAACAGCGGAATCCGGAGAGCGCTGGAAGAGTCCCTCGGATGCGAAATCCTCGTCCCGGAGTATCATAAGGTGATGGGCGCGTATGGCGCTGCCGTGCTGGCCCGGGAGCTCATCGGAGAAGGGAATAAAAAAACCCGCTTCAAGGGCTTTGAAGCAGGTTATGATGATATCAGGACGGAAACCTTTGAGTGTGCCGACTGCAGCAACCACTGCGAGGTTGTGATCCTCCGCTCCGGCGGGAAGCAGATCGGATGTTTTTCCGACCGGTGCGGAAAGTATCAGACGAATACGGCCGATTCCTAGAAGCTTGGTTTCCTCTTCTAAAGGCTTACCTTCTTCAGCCTTTTCAGCAGGATATAGATGATCCAGGAGTAAATCAGCATCATGATCAAGGTGATACCGGCCCGCGGAATCAGCAGGACGAAGTAATCCACGTGGGTCAGGATGCTCAGCCAGAGGGTGTTCAGACCCATGGACGTGACCAGCTCCGTAAGGAATACGACGATCAGGATGCTTGAATACTTGTCCGGTTTTTTGAGGTGCGATCTCAGGAGACCCGGAATCAGTCCCACCAGGGCGGCTGAAAGGGTAAATCCCGGGAAATATCCAAGCGGGGAGAACATGGTGCTTCCGATGAGATCGGCAATGATGCCGGTGGCTGCTCCTGCAAAGGGGCCTAAAAGCAGGCCCGCCAGTACGAGCGGGATGTTGCCCAGGCTGATTCTTACCGTGTTGACGGCCAGGATCGGAAGATAAAAAGACAGAAATCGGGTAAGGATGATGCTGATGGCGGCAAAGAGCGCCAAAAGAAGCGTATTTCTTGTGTTCATAAAAAAATCCCTCCTCTTTAGAACAACGGAAAACTGCACAAAAGAGAAAGAATTCCTTAATGCAGTAGTGGATGCAACATTGTACCGCAAACATTCGTTTTTCGTTCATAAGCAACATCCCATCTTATGACACTTTACGCACAATATTTACTCTACTGCCTCGATATTACTATAATCAGAACAGATTATCAAGGGAAATTAATTCGTTTAGATGGAGAAAACCGAGCTGCTCCTTGATACAGCTCAATTCACCCGACGACAACGCAATATTCTCGGAATAAATGTAATTCTTTGCCCTGGCGATGGAGTAGTCTGTCTCATTGAGGCTGACCGTACTGTAAAAGAAAGAAAAAATCTTTTTCTCTTTGTGCCATTTCTTCGAAAACTCATCGAACTGCGTTTGCGCATTGGTCCAGTCTTCCGCATAAACGCTGATGAGGATTTCATCTTCAATGGTATTTGTCAGCTCGTGAATGCTCTTGTCAGAGTAATTTACGAAGATGCCCCAACTCGCTATGATGACAGCCACCGACAGGATGGAAATGATCAGTGCTCTCACGTAAGATTTACCTCCTTTTTCAGCTCGGCTCTGCTCTTTCCTTTAGGATAGAGATGAAGCTGGGCCTTCTCGTCATAAAAGCACAGGAATACCTGGGAATAGTCGGTGATCTTTGCTTTCTGCAGTTCTTTCTTTAAATAGCCTTCTTCCTTTCCGAGCGCATGGAGGTTGTCCTTATACAATATGCCATCGGAAATGAGAACCATCGGCATGATCTTTGAAGAGGAAGTGAGGCCCATGTCGCCGGTCGTCACGGGAGCTTTATCCGGTTTTGGGATAATGCTCATATCCCCGTTCGCCTCGAGCACAGCATAATCGACGTCCGCCAGAGAGGGATAATTCTTCAGCCGCAGATGCTCCATCAAATCGTCTATGGTAATCCTCAGGCTCTTGAGCTCCTTTTCATTGATCCTACCCCGATCGATGATGACGCTGGGCTTGCCGTTGACCAGCTTGTTGATCTTCGGGCTCTTGATCGATAAAAAGGAGATGGTCACCTCCAGGAATAGAAGGACCAGGATCGCAGAGACTCCGTTCAGCAAAGGGATGTCGAGAGACTCTATGGGGATTGCGGCAAGCTCCGCTATCATAAACAGGATAACCATTTCAAAGGGGTCCAGCTTGGACAGTTCCGCCTTTCCCATAATGCGTATGGCAAAGAGAACGACAAAATACAGGATGACCGTTCTGATTAAAATAATCAGCATTTTCAATACCCTCCTTTAACACAAAGCACAACCTTCGGAAAATCATACTGATAAGTATTGTGCACCCAAATCATCACTGTTATACTAAAAATTGTCGGTTACATATGACCGGCGACCATAGGAAGGAAATACGCCTTCTATTGTTAAGGGGGCGTACAGGATGATATATATGGAAAAAAGATATTACAGCTTCGTTGGAATTTACTCTTTCTCGTATGCGGCGGTCGGCATGCTGATGCCGCTGCTGGGACAGTACCTTGCACAGATCGGATTTTCGGGGGTGCAGATCGGTATTGTGACGGCTACCGCAACGATGATCGGCATCGGAGCTTCACCGTTCTGGGGGTATCGCTCCCATCACAGCAGGGACAGCAAGAATGTCGTCATCCTGCTATGCGCTGCTGCGACGCTGATCGTTCTCAGCCTGGCTTTCATAAAGGAGTATGCTTTCTTTTTGATTGGATTCGCTGTCTTTTCTTTTTTTCAGGCTCCGATCATGCCTTTGACCGACGCGATGACGCTGGAAAACAAGATCCCCTTCGGGGCGGCGAGGAAATACGGAGCTCTCGGTTTTGCCGCCGGCGTTTTCTTTGCCGGCCAGTTGGCCGAGGCTACGGACCTCATCATCATCTTTCCTCTCTGCGCGCTCGGCTATACGGCGGCGTGGATCATCGTGACACGGCTGAAGCGAAGCAGGAACGCCGCCTCTGCGGCCATTTCGGAGGCGAAGGGGCGGGAAGGCTCGGCTCTGCAGAAAAAGCCGTACCATCCGGAGGCAAGGAAGAAGAAGCACGGCAGTTATCTGATCCTGCTTCGGAATAAAAAACTGATGGCGCTGCTCTTTGCCGCATTTTTCGTCTGTGGAACCAATGTGGCGAACAATACCTACTTCGGCTTTCTCTACAAGGATGTGGGCGGAAGCATCGCCGGAATCGGGATTGCGTTTCTGCTGATGTGCGGGGGAGAAGCCCCCTTTATGGCGTGGACGGAAAAGCTGGAGAAGATCGTTACGATGGAAAGGATGATCCTGATTTCCATGGGAATATCGGCGCTGCGCTATCTCTGGTACAGCACAGGCCCGGCCCCCTCTCTTCTGATCGGGACCTTCTTCCTTCAGGGAATGGTGAACGGAATCGTGCTGGTAGAGTTCGTCCGCTATGTTTCAAAACTGGTGGAGCCGGCCGTCATCGGCATGGCGATGACGTTATACCAGGCGGTCTCTTCCAATTGCAGCACCATCCTGTGCCAGCTCATCGGAGGCGCGATCCTCGACTTTTACAGCGCGAAAGAAGTCTATCTCTTTTTCTCTATCTATAATGTGATCGGAATCATTCTCTATGTGGGATTCCGTCTGTACAAGGTGAATCGATAAAAAAGGCCCTCGCCGGTATTTACGGCGGGGGCCTGAGTGATTTGATCTCTTTCAGTGAAGCAAACTCAGCACGCCCTGGGGCAGCTGGCCCGACTGGGCGAGGGTTGACTGAGAAGCCTGAATCAGAATGTTGTTCTTCGTAAATTCCATCATTTCTTTTGCCATGTCGAGGTCGCGGATTCGGCTTTCCGCGGCCTGGAGGTTTTCGGAGGAGGCGCCGGCGTTGTTCAGCGAATGCATGAGACCGTTTTGCTGAGCGCCGCAGCTGGCGCGATTCGTACAGATGGTGCGGATCGCCTGATCCAATTTCCCCAAAGACTTTTCTCCTTCTTCCCTCGGATGAATCGTCAGAGGTTCTATTCCAAGCGTCTTGGGCCTGCAATCGTATCTGCTGATCGATACCGCCTGCCCGCTGCTGGCCCCGCTGTGAATTCGCAGCGGTTCTGTCAGCTGTTTTGTGATTGTGATGGCCCCCTCCGTCTGAAGATCGTGGTTTTGCAGCGGATCGGTTACGCCGTATCTGGTGTTGAGCGAAAGCTGCGAGCCTGAATTGATCGTTTTGTTTCTCCAGAC
>CAMJRV010000162.1 GCA_946408315.1 uncultured Bacillota bacterium
TGGATGAATTTTTCTGGTCGAAGAAGACGCAGCCGAAGATGATCCGCAGGAAGATCATCAGCATGTCCACTGCCGATGAACAGAACGTTTTCCTGTTCCCCGACGAGATTCCGATCAACATCGCCAACCCATCCGATCTGGAAAAGCTGAAGGAGCTTTTCCCCGACCGGAGCGTCTATATCACCGTAGGCAGCGACGTGATCGAAAAGGCGTCGGCCTACCTGGCATCCCCGGAGGAGCATTCGATCCATGGCTTTCCGCATATCGTCTTCAGCCGGAATGAATTTCCGGAGATTCCCGCTGTGGAGCTTCCGGCTGCGGAGGTTTCTCCGGGCAGGGAAGAGGTCTCCCGGCGGATTTCCGGCGAGGTCAGGTATTTCACGCTGCCCCAGGACCTGCAGGAAATCAGTTCTACCCTGATCCGGGAGAACATCGACTCCAACCGTGATATTTCAAACCTCATCGACCCGCTGGTGCAGAGCTATATCTACGACAACAGCCTCTATTTGAGAGAGCCGCTTTTTAAGTATGTTTTCAGTGAGAACCGGATACACTTTGAAATCGTTGAAGAGTTTACTGAGCAGCTCGTGCAGGAGGTAACGGAGACCATATTCAGGCAGCACGAAAATAAAGAGCGGATCAGGACTTATCTCATGAAGCAGGGGACCAAAGCGGTCATCATCCGGGAGGGAAACCGGAACAATCCTCCGGTGAGCATCGCCGCATTTCATGAGATCGGCATGGCGGATCTTTACGATGAGTTCGGCAGCCTGGAGATCGCTTCCTGTGTCAGAGGGATAACCTCCGGTAAAGTCGTCGTCCTCTCCGGCATCGCGTCCGTAAAGGAGGCGCCGATCAAAAACGCCGAGCAGCTCACCATAACCGAGGCGCTGGCCCATTGTCTGAAGAACGACTTTACCTATGCGATGTTCCATAATCAACTGGGAGAGACGGACGCGAAGCTCATCGACCTGCTCGAGAGGCAGGGCTTTGTACCGGTTTGTCAAGCCGGGCCGGCCGACCTTTACGGAGTGGATATGAAATTCCCGGTCACCCTGTTCAGCGATATCGAAACGTCGGTGAAGGAGCCGTTCAATCAGCGCCGTAAGGTGCTCGCCGTCATCGACGAAGCGCACAGAAAAATGCAGCGGACGATGGCGAAGCTCTATCCGGGAAATCTGATCCTGGCTGTGGATTCGGGGGTGATGAACCACCGGATCGTAGACATGATCGCAAAAGAAAGCAGGCGTCCCTATGAGCCCCTTTCTCCCGGAGCCCTGGGAGAATATATGTGCGTCCCCTTCGGAAAGATTCTCAGGGGAATGACGATTCCCAACATCGTCACAAAATCTTTACAGACGGAAAAGAGGTTTGAATCGGAGATCAACCTCTTTCAGATAACCGAATACCCTTACTATTCGCCGCTGGTCAACCAGATCAGGACGATTAAATCCTTCCGCAGGCCGGTGCTGCTGGTAGACGACCTGCTTCACAAGGGGTACCGGATGAAGAAGCTGGACCCTCTTCTGAAAGAGGAGGAAATCGATGTGAGAAAGCTCATTGTCGGGATTCTTTCCGGAAGAGGAAAGGATCTGATGGCCGTACAGGGAAGACAGGTCGACAGCGTGTATTTTATCCCGAACCTGCGGTCCTGGTTTGTGGAGTCGAGCTTATACCCCTTCCTGGGCGGTGACGGAATCCACAGGAAGGACATCTCAAACGCGGGCTTTATTCCGTCGGTAAACCTGGTTCTGCCCTACGTCGCCCCGAGATTCATGACGGATCTTCCGAGAAAAGCCCTGTACGACTTTTCGATGACCTGCCTTGAAAATGCGAGGGATATCCTGGCCGTTCTGGAAGAAGAGTATCAGATGATCTTCGAGAAAAATCTGACGCTGAACAGGCTGAGTGAAGCGATTTCCTCTCCCCGGTATCCGGATAAGGGGCTGAGTGTCAGCTACGATCTGAACTATCCGCCCTCTCTTTATGTGGCAAACGATATAGAACACTTGAAACGATTGGAAAACCTGATTTTATAGTATAGGAGCGCAGAGGGGGCACCCTCTCCGATGAAGGAGGGCATATGTATTATTTAGAGAACCTGATCGAGGGAAAGGGAGAGATTGATTGCCCGGGCGGAAGCACTGCTCCCTTCGACCTCGGGAAGAAAAAGAGAGTGAACCTCCTCGGCCTCGGCGACGTGGGGGGGACCCTGCTTACCGGCCTGAAGCTTCTGGGCGGAGATGTGATCGAGAGCATCGGCGTTTTCAGCAGCGGGAATGCGGCCAGGCGGTATGAATACGAGATGAACCAGACGGCCTATCCGTGGGACTATGACCGGCTGCCGGAGGTGGAAATCATCGGACGGGAAGAGCTTTTCGACTGCGACGCCTTTGTTTTCTGCGCTTCAAAATCTGTGCCTGCGGTAGGCGCTGAGGTTGTTGATGTAAGGATGGTTCAATTCGAGGCGAACCGGGATATCGTGAAGGAATACGCACAGCTGGCGAGGAAAAAGAAATTTCAGGGCCTTTTTGCCGTAGTATCCGACCCGGTAGATCCCCTGTGCAGGGCAGCGTTTGAAGAGAGCAATAAAGACGAATCGGGCATCACCGACGGAAAAGGACTGAGGCCGGTGCAGATAAGGGGATACGGGCTGGGTGTCATGAACAGCAGAGCGGCATATTATGCGAAGAGGGAGCAGCGGTTTCGTTCTTTTCTGACAGAAGGAAGGGCTTTCGGCCCCCACGGAAACGATCTGGTGATCGCCAACAGCATCGCCCATTATGACGACGCCCTGTCAAAGGAGCTCACGAAATTGGCGGTGGAAGCGAATTTGAAAACCCGGGAAATCGGGTATAAACCTTACATCGCGCCGGCCCTGTCGTCGGGGGCCATATCGCTGCTGCTGACGCTGAGAGGAGAATGGCATTACAGCTCTTCCTATCTGGGAGGAGTTTTCCTGGGCGCCAGGAACCGGGTGACGGCGGAGGGGACGGAACTGGAATCCCTGCCGCTGCCGGAGGCTCTGTACCGGCGGATCGAGCATGCTTACCGCGAACTTACGCGAATCGTCTGACGAATTGATTTACTGTCTGGAGGTGATTACATGGCGGATCTCATTATGGTAAGACCCCATTGCAGGGAACGGATTAAAACAAAGAGGCTGAGCGAAATCCTGGAGAGCAGTCTTGAAGGATATACGTATGAAACGGTTTCCACCGTCGAGGAATTCGAGGATCTGGAGCATAAAAAGATCCTGTTTGCCATCTCTTTGGGTGAGTCGGGTATCAATCTGGAGCTATATCCCATCTTGAAAAAGATCAGGCTGGAGCGCTCCTGCTTTGAGGGCAGCGTAGGAGGCATCCTGATCGACGGAAACAGCGAACTGTTCACCAAGTCCGTCGGCAGGGAGCTTGCCTTCAGCGCAAATTTATCGGGGTGCACCTTTCCTGGAAAACCGTTGGTGGAAGGAACGAAATCCTTGGAAAACTATGACGTGGTGGCGGCGAGGCTCGACGTGGATAACCTGCAAGCCTATATGCATTCCGGGAAAGTCCTGGTAAAACAGATCATGGAGTTTGACCCTCCGAAAAAGAAGAGGCCGAGAATACTGGCGCTCCACGCCGGCAACTATCAGACCTCAAACACGCTGGCATTATGGAATATGATAAAGAAAAACCTTCCCGAGTGCGAAGTCAGTGAAATTTCGCTCAGAAACGGCGCCGTCATGGACTGCATCGGCTGTCCCTACACCACCTGCCGCCATTTCGGAGAAACGGGGAACTGCATTTACGGAGGTGTCATCGTCGAGCAGGTGTTTCCGGCGATCCAGGACTGCGACGCTCTGGTCATGATCTGCCCCAACTACAACGACGCCATCAGCGCCAACCTGGCCGCCTTCATCAACCGATTGACCGCGCTGCTCCGGAAGACAAAGTTTTACGACAAATATCTTTTCGGCTTGATCGTTTCCGGCTACAGCGGCGGTGATATCGTTGCACAGCAGTTGATCAGCGGGCTCAATATGAACAAGACCTTTATGCTCCCAAGCAGGTTTGCGATGATGGAGACGGCAAACAAGGGAAACAGCCTTGTGCAGATCGAAGGGATCGAGGAAAGGGCAGCTGCCTTTGCTCAAAATATGAAGAGCCATCTCTTACAAAGGGGATTATGAAATCATTTTTTTTGACCTCACCGGATTTTTGCGTTATAATGATTCCATTAATTTAAGTGCGGCGGGGCCGCAAGGCGGCGTTGCCGTAAGGTGGAATCAATATATTATGCTCGGCATTGCTCGCATAATAGAATAGTCGCAATATTTATTTCTTTGCATGAGTTAAATTCAGATAGAAAAATGAAATGGAGGTTAGAAAATGAACAGTGATAAGATCAAGAGCGGACCTTCCGGCGCATCGGTGAGAACCTTGTTTTACGGAATGGGCTATATCCGTGAAGAAATAGATCGTCCCCTGATCGGGATCGTCAACTCACAGAACGAAATCGTTCCCGGCCATATGCACCTGGACCGCATCGCAGACGCTGCAAAGAAAGGTGTTTCTCTGGCAGGGGGTACTCCTGTGGAATTTCCCTCTATCGGCATCTGCGACGGCATCGCGATGGGACATGACGGCATGAAATATCCGCTGGCAAGCAGGGAACTTGTAGCGGATTCCATCGAGGCGATGGCAAAGGGACATGCCTTTGACGGGCTCGTCCTGATCCCCAACTGCGATAAGATCGTACCGGGGATGCTCATGGCGGCGGCCCGCCTGAATATTCCGGCCGTCGTGGTCAGCGGCGGAGCGATGAGAGCAGGATATTCCAACGGCGCCGTCTTGGACTTCAACAGCATCATGGAGAAGATCGGCTCGTTTAAAAACGGGGACTGTACGGAAGAAGAGCTGGAAGAAGTCGCGCTGAACGCATGTCCCGGATGCGGTTCCTGTTCCGGCCTGTTTACGGCCAACAGCATGAACTGCCTCACAGAAGTTCTGGGAATCGGCCTGCCCTACAACGGCACGGCTCTGGCGGACAGCGGAGAGCGGATCCGTCTGGCGAAAATGGCCGGCGTCAAGGTAATGGAAATGGTGGAGAGGAATATCAGACCGAGGGACATCCTGACGGAGAACGCGTTCCGAAACGCCATCACAGTAGATATGGCTATGGCAGGCTCCACCAACACGGTGCTTCACCTGCCCGCAATCGCTCATGAAGCGGGGATCAAGCTGGAGCTGGAGCTGTTCGATCAGATCAGCGAAAAGACGCCTTATATCGCAAAACTCAGCCCAAGCGGCCATCATCACATCGAAGATCTCCACAGAGCCGGCGGAATTCCGGCGCTGATGAACGAGCTTTCCAAGAAGAAGCTCATTATAGAGGACGGGATCACCGTCACCGGATTTACGACTGGAGAAAACATTTCGGCGGCTCCTGTCAGGGATTACAGCGTCATCATGCCTATCGACAAGCCGTACAGAAACCGCGGCGGCCTGGCGATCCTGAGGGGCAACCTCGCTCTTGACGGCGCCGTTGTCAAGGAATCGGCCGTGGCGGAGGAAATGCTGGTTCATTCCGGCCCCGCCGTGGTGTTCAACTCTGAGGAAGAAGCTTCCGAAGCAATCTGGGCAAAGAAGATCAAGAAGGGCGATGTGATCGTCATCCGTTACGAGGGACCGAAGGGCGGTCCGGGTATGCGGGAGATGCTTTCCCCGACGTCCTCCATCGCAGGGATGGGGATGGACAAGGATGTCGCTCTTATCACCGACGGAAGATTTTCCGGCGCGTCCAGAGGCGCCTCCATCGGGCACGTCTCGCCGGAAGCCATGAGCGGCGGCCTGATCGGACTGCTGAAGGACGGAGATATGATCCATATCGACATCCCGGGAAGAAAGCTGTCCGTGGAGCTCTCCGATGAAGAGATTGCGGCGCGGAAAGCGGCTTACGTGAAGCCGGAACCGAAGGTTACCTCCGGGTATCTTGCAAGATACGCAAAGCTGGTTACCTCCGCCAACACGGGAGCGGTAATGGAAGTATAAGCG
>CAMJRV010000163.1 GCA_946408315.1 uncultured Bacillota bacterium
CTTTTATATTGGATATTGGCGTCGTCTTTCACGTATTTGTCCTGGATTTCACTGAGGATTGCCTTGGCGGTTTTGCTGCTGTCGAGAACCGCCACCAGCTTGCCATCAACGTAGATCCCGTGACCGTTTGCCTTCATATCCCTCATATAGGTCAGTCTGTTCAGGATATCTTCTCTGTCGTCGATATCCTGATCGAAGGCAACGACTTTTTTAAACCGAATGTCCCTTTCCTTGTTGATGGTGATATCCGCATCGTATTGGACGCTCAGACGATCTCCGATCACATCGATGGTCTTGTAAACATCCTCCTGATTCTTGACTACGCCGAGGACTTTGCCGTTATAGATATATTCGTAAGCCGTCATATTCCCGATTACGATGGTGATCGCCGCCGCCAACCCGACCGCTGCGCCAAATCCGATCAGGAATTTCTTCCTGTGGTGTTCGACATAAGCTCTCATCAGGTTGAAACAGTGGCATACTTTTTCCTTTAAAGCGATGGAGGTGCAAATGAGCGCTTCGTTTCTCCTGTCCATAAATTCGACAAAGCGAGCCATCTTCTCGGACGTTTTCTTTTCTCCCTTTGCCAGGACCGCACAAACAACAGCCGCCCTGCTCCTGAAATGCAGTCTGGAATCCGCCTTTTGCAGCAAAGGCGTCACTTTATTCTTTGTCCAGTCCCATCCGGCTGCCAACCCAGGGACAGCCTTATCTTTCACAAATGCGGAAGTCCTGCTGTGAACGCTCTGCCGGAACTGAAGAATTCGAGCTTTCCCTTTCTCATAAAAGGCAAAGACCTTGTCCAGCGCCTCATCCAAAACAGTGCTGACGGGAACGGCAGGAGCTCCGGAAACGCCTTCCGCACGCGGCTGACCAATCTCTTCCGGAACGTCGCCCTCTTTGCTCAAGTCGTACTCCAGAAGTCCGAAAAAGTCAAAGCCGGAATCCTCGTAAGGCTTGTCCTCCTTTTCCAGAGCATCGAGAAGAGACAGCTGTCCTTCAAGGGGCTCTGCTGCAGGAATGGGTTCTGCTTTTGCTTCTCCCTCAAGGGGAAATTCCTCCGGCTGAATGATGTCGAAAATAGATTCCTGTCTGTAGTCGGAATAGACGCCTTCCTCCGTAACGATCGTTTCCGCCGGCGCCTTATCACGGCTCTTTCTCCGGCTTCTTCTCTCGCTGATCCGCTCTGCGGCCTCGGCACGCTGCCGTTCCCGCTCACCGTGGTCGAATTTCAGTTCGGAAAGCTCGATCTGAGAGATCATTTCCAGCCTCTCGTCTATGATCTTATTGATCCTATCCTTGGCTTGTTCCCGGTTTAATCCGGTTAAATCGAGACGAGAAATAGGGGTATGAGTATCCCCCATATCCCTTTCTTCGTCGATTTTGCTGCTTGATATGTTACTTTTCTTTACTTTATTTTGAATGCCTGTGGTGAAATTTTTCCATAAGCTGTTGATCGTGTCGGTGCTTGATCTTCTGCTATCCTTCATATGTTTCCTCCCGGCCATCTCGCGATGGGGTACTTTATCATATGTAGCCATGTCCTGTTCTGCTTTGTTAATATTATATTCTGTCTGGCCCATGTTTTCAATTGGTTTTTTGAATGGCGCTCAGCTTCTCGGCAAAGCAAACGCAACGCTCCCCTGTATCTTGTGTGCCGGTATCCCTGCAAAGGGGGCAATCATACACAATATCCATGTAATCGATTTTAAAATTATTTTCCGTCATGAGATATGCTTTCTCTTCGTTGAGCGCATCTACCTTTGTCTTCATCGCTTTGATCCTGCTTTTCGCGTCGCCGCTGCCGGAAAGCATGACCCGAGAAATCTGAAGCCCGATCCCTCTCGTCTCCTCTTCGATTTCCTTTATGCGGGGAATGCGTCGGTATACCTCCGCCTTTCTTTCTTCCGCCTCGGCTTCGTTTTTCGCCCTCAGGTCTTCGTAATGCCTCATAACGCTGGCGATGGATCCGGTTTTTCCTTCCTCCGGCGAAGCAGTCTGCTTCTCTCCGCCGCTGCTCCACGCTTTTAACACGCTGTTTATGTAATTGATGTTTGGATTGGATATGCCGGTGGTCTTCTTGCAGGCATCCAGAACCTTGTCGATGGAAAAGCCCATCTCATCGAACCAAGTGTTCATGACGCGCTTTTCCTCCTCTGTAGCGTTGCGGAGAAAACCAAGAGCCTTCAGGACCCTTTTATACAGGTAGTGGCGGTTATCCGTCTCCTCCAGATAAGTCTCGATCTGATCGATGGTCGAAAGCCCCTGATTTACCCACTCCTTGACGACAGCGCCCACATATTTATGGTTGCTGTGATTCCTTTTTTTCACGCAATAGGAGTAGGCGTAGACGATCATTTCCGGACTGGCGTTGTAGTCGGTAATCCAGGACATGATTTCAGCCGGTTCCTTGCCGGTAAAAAGCCTTCCGGTAATCCGTTCGATCTCACTGTACATGTCCTTGATCGTATCGTCGCTCATGAGCTCCTTCAGGCGGTCCGGAATTCCGGCTTCCGGCTTCCGGCTTTTCTGCTTTTTCCCATAGGCCAATTCCTTCAGATTGAGGAACTCCACCTGATAGCGAAATTTATCGCCAGGCTTTTCATAATGCTTGCGGATCACGCCCATCTTTTCCCAGTAGGTCCACGCCTTCAAAACATCCTCGTCCTCCATGGAAAGGTGCTTTGCGATGGTCTCGTTTGTCATCTGCATGTCAAAGTCGGCGTACATCAGGGCAAACAGATACACCTTGACGTAATCCCCGGGCGCCTGAGTCAGATACTCATTGATAAATATATTTTCAACACTGGTATCTCGCAGATAAAAATCCTTGATGATCTCTCTTTTGAAATTCATGTTTTTAACCTTTAAAACTAGCTGTACCTTCTTTTAAAAGATTTGTTCCCGGATGATGGTCTGGTCTCTTCTCGGCCCGACGGAAATGATCACGACAGGAACGCCGGTGGTCTCCTCGATGGCCTTGATATAATTCTTTGCCGCCTCGGGAAGCTCCTCATAGGTCCTGCACTCCGAAATATCGCACTTCCAGCCGGGAAGCTCGCGGTAAACCGGCCTGCAGCTTTCCACAAGCTCCAGTCTCGCGGGGAAATGTTCGATTTTTTCTCCGCCGCAGTCATACTGGTCGCAGAGCTTGATGGTCTCAAACTCACTCAAAACGTCGAGAAGCATCAGAGCAAGTCCTGTCATGCCGTTGATCCTGGCGGAATACTTTACGACGACCGCGTCAAACCAACCGCAGCGTCTCGGTCTTCCGGTCGTAACGCCGTATTCATGACCCAGCTCCCGGATCTTATTTCCGGTCTCATTATCCTCTTCCGTCACAAAAGGTCCTTTTCCTACCCTCGTCGTGTATGCCTTCGTAATGCCGAGAACCTTCTGAATCGTTCCGGCGCCGATGCCCGAACCGGTGGTGAATCCGCCGGAAGTCGGGTGGGAGCTCGTCACATAGGGGTAGGTTCCCAGATCCACGTCGAGGAGGGAGCCCTGAGCTCCTTCAAACAGAACCTTTTCTCCTTTTTGCAGGCTTTCATAGACCATGACGCCCGTATCGCGGATGTAAGGCTTCAGCCTTTTCGCATACTCCACATATGTTTCAATCACCGCTTCCTTCTCGATGGGCTTTTCCCCGAAGAGCTTCGTGATGATCTCGTTCTTCCTGTCGATCTGAGCGGACAGCTTTTCCCGGAACAGCGCTTCATCCAGCATATCGCAGGTCCGGATTCCGCTCCGCTCGATCTTGTCCATATAGCACGGGCCGATGCCCTTTTTCGTCGTTCCGATATCGTCCTTGCCTCTGGCCGCCTCATAGAGCCCGTCCAAAAGCTTATGATAGGAGAATACGATGTGGGCCCGGTCGCTGACATAGATCTTCGACGTATCGACCCCATCGTTTTTCAGGTCTTCCAGTTCCTTAAAGAAGCCTTCCGGATCGAAGACGACGCCGTTGCCGATGACGTTTACGGCCCCCTCGTTCAAGATACCGGAAGGGATAAGGTGGAGTGCGTATTTCTTCTCTCCGATCACCACGGTATGCCCGGCGTTATTGCCGCCCTGTCCCCTGACTACCATATCTGCTTTTTCCGCTAAATAGTCTATAATCTTTCCTTTTCCTTCATCGCCCCATTGGGAACCGACGATTGCTAACCCTGGCATAATGCTATCACTCCTTTATTTGTCTTTTAATTGTTCTCTAAAAATTCATTTAAATCGTTTATCAGCTTTTTCAGATCGATCCCGTGTCCTTCCGCAGCCTCCTTCAGGTTTTCGCTGCGGGCACCGGGACAGCCGAGGCAGTTGAGCCCGTGGCGGAGAAAAATTTCCGTCGGGTCAGGGTCCATGTCAAGAATGTCGCTGAGGAGCATCGTTTCGGTAACCTTCATCATAATACCTCCTATCTCTCGTTATAAGCGGCTTTTGTCAACAAACCTTGTATATTTTCCCAGCCATGTCAGTTCGATGGTTCCTGTCGGTCCGCTTCTCTGCTTTGCAATAATAACTTCACAGACATTCGGTTTATCCGTAGTCTCAGGGTTATAATATTCATCTCGATACAAAAACATTACGATATCCGCGTCCTGCTCGATGGAACCCGATTCACGCAGGTCGGAAAGGATCGGTCTGTGATCCGTTCTCTGCTCGGGTGCGCGGGATAACTGAGATAATACGATGACAGGGCAGTCCATCTCTCTTGCCAGCAGCTTCAGGAAACGGGACAGTGCCGAAATCTCCTGCTGCCTGCTTTCCGACTTGCCCTCGAAGTTCATGAGCTGCAGGTAGTCGATGACGATGAGGTCAAGCCCTTTTTCAGCCTTCAGCCTTCTGCATTTATTCTTGATCTCCATGGCGGTGATGCCCGGCGTGTCGTCTATGTAAATACCTGTTTTGGAAAGGGTGTCCAGCGCAATGTGGATCTGGTCCCAGTCCTTTCGTTCCAGGTTTCCGGTCTTCAGCTTCTGCATTTCGATCCGGGATTCCATGCTGAGCATTCGCTGTCCCAACTGGTCCCGGGACATTTCCAGGCTGAAAATCAGCACCTTGGCCTTGATCGCCGCCTGCTGGGCGATATTCAGGGCGAACGCCGTCTTTCCCATGGCCGGCCTTGCCGCCAGCATGATCAGATCCGATTTCTGAAGTCCCGAAGTCCGGGCGTCGAGGTCGATAAAACCGGTGGTCAGGCCGGTGATATTTCCTTCCAGCTTGGACATCTCATCGATCTTCGCGATGTTTTCCCAAAGGACGTCCTTGATCAGC
The DNA here is from genome assembly GCA_946408315.1 of uncultured Bacillota bacterium. Taxonomy (GTDB): domain Bacteria; phylum Bacillota; class Clostridia; order Peptostreptococcales; family Anaerovoracaceae; genus Anoxybacterium. Next base: position 5,272 of record CAMJRV010000163.1, read on the forward strand.
GCGAAATCCTTCGATTGCCTCGCCTGGGCGATCTCGAAAATCCCGCGTTCGGCAAAGTCCAGCACCTCGGCGGAGTTCATCTTTTCCTGATATCCCTTTTCGATGATATCGGAAGCGGCTCCGATGAGCTTTCTGAGGATCGCCTTCTCCGCGATGATCTTCGCATATTCCCCCGCGTTGGAGGTGGACGGCACCACGGTGGACAGCAGCGCTATGTATGCCCTGCCTCCTACCATTTCCAGAGACTTTCGCTTTTTCAGCTCTTCCGAAACGGTAAGGATATCGACCGGCTGATTTTTTCTGTATAATTCGATGACAGAAGAGTAGATTTCCTTGTGCATTTCATTATAGAAATCCTCTGGTTTGAGGATTTCCAGCACTTCAAAAAGGGCGTCCTTGTCCAGCAGGACGGAACCCAAAACCGACTTTTCCGCATCGTCGTTGTGCGGCGGTATCCTTTCGTATTGGCTCATAGAGTATTTCTCCTAATCGTTAAGCAACCGTGACCGAAACCTTTAGTTTGGCGATAACTTCAGGATAGATTTTGATATCCAGCGCAAAGTCTCCGGTATGCTTGATCGGATTTTCCAATACGAATTTTCTCTTATCGATCGTAATTTTATGCTGCTCTGCCAAGGCGTCGGCAATATCCTTCGAAGTGATGGACCCGAACAGTCTGCCGCCTTCGCCGGACTTCGTCGCGATCGTAACCGCAAGCTTGCCGATCCGCTCCGCCAGTTCCCTTGCTTCCGCCAGTTCCTTCTGC
>CAMJRV010000164.1 GCA_946408315.1 uncultured Bacillota bacterium
GAGAATAGTAATAGTAATAAGTGTAGCTCAAGGCAGTCGGCTCTGTGTAATCCCCGCCTACGTTTTGGAATACCTCCATGCCTTCGTTATTGATGCTGCGGAAAGCTATGATTGGTGCGGAAATGCCTGAACCGACAGAACCGGATTTTGCATAAACGGTGGCGCTGGAAATGGCAAGCGTGTCATTCACGTACAACCCATAGCTTGAGTTGAGGGCATTTCCCGCCTCTACGGTAATCGTACCGCCGCTGATGGTAAGGTTTTCACTTGTATCCTCATTTTCCGCCCTCACATAGATGCAGGAACTCATAGCACTGCTGGTATTACCGCTTGTAACCAATAGGCTGCCGGCATTGCCTGTTATCTCCAAATCTCCTAAAGCGAGAATTGTCCGGATATTCTTATCCTCCGTGTCAGCGCTTACACGATTGGAGCTGTCGTCGGCCAGCACGATGTTGGAACCTCCAGGAAGCTGGATAGCGTATGGACCTGTTGCTTGCAAATCAAGGCCGTCTAACACAAGTGTCGATGTCTCGTGATACCATGTCCAGCCTTCCCGGGTGTCAATAATATCAGTATTCCGTGGGTCAACGTTAGTGGTAATAGTTCCTTCGCTGTTCTGGTAAGAAACACTGTCTCCGGCTAAATTCAGCGCGTCGGTGCGGGTTGGCAGAGGAGGGGTGATTGCAAACTTCGCTTCGCTGTTGGAAGTGACCGTCAGTTTTTCACCTGTGCTCAGCTTACCGCCGGGTATGGTGATGGACATTGCCGCAGCGGACGCCGCAGTGGGCGTGCCGGAAAAGACAAGCGTTGCAGTGTCCCCGTCAACCGCGCTGACCGAGACTGAAATGCCGGCCGGCAGACCGCTGAACCAGCCCGACACAACCTCCTCAACGGCCAGACCCTCAAAGGTGAGGCCGGTCAGTGTGACGGTGACGGCGCTCATATCGGACAGCGCAGTTCCGACATAACCGGACACCGTGCAATTTGAGACGGTCGCGGAAGATGTAGGCAGCGTGCCGTTTACCATCTTGATATCGGTTGTTCTACTGGCACCGTTATTATAATAGAACGTGAGAGCGCCACTGTTCCAAGTGGTTGCCAGATTGTAATCGCCCCCCGCGGACTTTTGATAGGCTGCGATGTTTGGGTTCACCCTATCTGCAAATAACGTATAATCGTTGATGACACCCGAGACCGCGGCATAAATTGTACCGCTTTCCAAGGTGAATGTTCCGTTTGTCACTCGTACCGCCATGAACCTAAAACTCATACTGGAATCGCCTGTGATTGATAAAACACCGCTCCCCTTGACAGTAAGGTCACCGCCGTTGCCAACGAAAGGGTCTTCAAAGACATCGACACCATACCCTTGAGAACGGTTAGCACTGTTAACAATAGCGACCCTATTGTTGCTTCCGGATGCCAGGACAATCGTCGAGTCCGGAGGAAGATAGATGCCGCGCATAGCGTTTGTTTCCAAATTAAGGCCATCCAAGACAAGCGTGTTCGCCGAGTAGCCCAATCCGGGGTTGGCATTCCGATACCATGTCCAGCCTTCTGCTGTAGCCGTGATGTCTTGAGTTGTTGGGTTGCCCGAACCGCCATTATAAGAAACAGTGGTGGCGGTCAGATCGAGAGTCGCGGTTCGCGTCACAGGGGAAATCGCCTGTGCGCGCGGCGCGATGGCCGGTATCAGGGTCAGCACCATGCACAAAGTGAGCAGGATGGACAGTCCCTTACGACATGTTCTTTTCATTTTCATAGTCATTTTTCCTTAGCAAATTCTTCCTTTGATACTCAGAAGGGTAGTTATGGTATATTCTACATTTTTCGACTAAACAAAAAATAAACAGTCGGACCCTGGCTATACGCCAGGGTCGGCTGTTTATGAAAGCACTATTTCCCCAAAAGTCTTCTCATTTTGTACTGTGGCCTTCCTCGGCTATAAATCGCTCTTTTCACTTTATTCTGATGAATGCAATATGATTTGACAAGGCGGTTTTATGACCCCTATAATTAAAGAAAATTGTCATGAATAAGGCCAAATTTTTATTTTAGGGAGGGGAATATGAAAGAAATTCAGTTTTCAATCAAAATAAATGCCTCTAAAGAAAAAGTCTGGGCAACTCTTTGGGGAGATACATTCCGTGACTGGGCAAATATTATTGATGAAGGCACATATATGAAGGGAGTAATGAAGGAAGGCAATGAAATCCAGTTCATATCATCTGTAAATGGTTACGGTGTGACAAGTCTGATAAAGAAACTTAATCCAAATGAGTTTATATTATTCAGTCACGATGCAGACACAAAAGAAAGCGGACAGCAGGAACGCGAAAAAGAGTGGACTGGAGGTACAGAGAGTTATTCCCTGACCGAAAAAAATGGAGTTACTACATTAATTGTTAAAACCGATGTTCCACAAGAACAAGAAGAAACATTTAATATCAGGCTTCCCAGAGCACTGGAACGCATAAAAACTCTAGCGGAAAAAATGCAAAAAGAATCTGATACCAATGAAGCGGGTCGGTCATGAACATGAAAAGGAGAGAAGCATGAGTCAAAAGTTATGTGAAAATGCTGCAATTTTAAATATCGAAGGAAGATCGGGAGACATGAATCCGGTTGTTATATGGGATAATGAAAATGTTGTACTGATTGATACCGGGCTTCCGCTGCAATTTGACTTATTCAAAAGGGAATTGGCAGAGCTTGGACTCGCGCCGGATCAAGTTACACACATCTTGTTTACACATCATGATATTGATCATATTGGCTGTGCGAAAGAATTTTTGGGTGAGTCGCCAAAAATCGAAACAATTGCGCATGAGAAAGAAGCGCCCTATATCAATGGGCAAAAGGTTCCCCTTAAACTTGCAGCATTGGAAGCTGATGTTGAGAATCTTTCAATGGAAAAGCGCGGCTTTTGTGAAATGTTAAAACAGGGTTTTGCCAACAGGCAGATCGAAATTACCAAAGTTGTGCAGGATGGCGATATTTTGCCTGTTTGTGGGGGTATTCAGGTGGTCCTGACAAGCGGACATACGATAGGGCATGTTAGCTATTATCTGATCGAGAGTAAAATTTTAGTCGGCGGCGACGCAGTCAATGCGACAAACGGTGTGTTGTATGGTCCAAATCCAATGCACACATATGATATTAAAAATGCGATAGAATCGCTTCAAAAATTACTGCTGCTTGATATAGAAACAATTATTGCATATCATGGCGGCAGGATTGAAGGAAATATCGGGGAAAGAATTAAAATGCTGATTGAAACAGAAAAGAGGATACTATGACTGTTAAAGATTTTGATTATCAAACCTTGCATCAAGTCTTACAGAGTTTGATTCGGGACGAACCCGATGCTTTAGCCAATCTATCCAACAGCGCGGCGCTTCTATACCATGGAATGGATGAGATCAATTGGGCAGGCTTTTACCTGCTCAGAGAAGATGAACTGGTTCTCGGGCCGTTTCAGGGGAAGCTGGCCTGCACCCGCATTGCTTTGGGGAGAGGCGTTTGCGGCACGGCGGCGCAAAACAGGGAAGCTATCGTAGTGCAGGATGTGCATGAGTTTCCGGGACATATTGCATGTGATGAAGCATCCGCATCAGAAATCGTCATACCCATAATCAGTGATGGCGGATTGATCGGGGTTTTGGATGTTGACAGCCCTGTCAAAGGAAGGTTCAGCGAAACGGACCGGCAGTACCTGCAAGGCTTTGTTGATATCTTATCTGCTCATATACGCTGGGAGGATTTGATTCAAAGAAGCTGCCAGAGAGGATAGGGCCAAGGCTAGGGAGAATAGGGTCAAGGCTGTTAGCATACAGCAAACAGCCTTGTGTCTGAGAACTGATATTATAACATTTGTTTGAGCGAGGTAACGGTAACTTCCAGTACACGTGTTAAAAAAGGAAATTTGCCTTTCATCATATCGTACTCCGCACCGGAGTCAAAAAACTTTGCCGTACCTTCGAGGACAAAGCCAGTTCCCTGATAGTCATTATAGCCGATAACATTTCTACTTCCCAGGGCTAATTTAATCTTATTGTTTTGATTAGTATTTTTTTCAGTTTTGCGCATGGCATAGGCTGGGATCAGAATTCTTTCATCCGGTGTCAGCACCAGATAAGAATTCCAGGTGTTGACGATATGAGGTTCTTCTGTTCCCATAGACACGATCGAAACCACACCTTCATCTTTTAATACCTCTAAAAATTTTTCTGTAATCATATCAACTAACCTCCTTAATTATGATAGCGATGATTATATATATCGCGGATAACAGTTATCTATTATTAGAATACTATTCAAACGCTCGTCTGTCAACACAATTATAGATAATAATTATCTATAATGTCCGCTTGACTTTGAGATGGGGATGTAATACTCTTTTATAAGAAGGCAAGAGTATCAAATCTACAGATTGTGAGGTCATTTTTATGCAGTTTTCTATCGGAATCGAATATGCATTGCACTGTTTAATCTATATGGTTAATAGCCCTGCCGGAAAATCTATTGGGATAAAAGATTTAGCAACATATCAGGGAGTGTCTGAAACCTATTTATCTAAAGTTTATACAAAGCTGAGAAAATCTGGTATTGTTAAATCAATTCCGGGTGTAAACGGAGGTTATGAACTGGCCCGTTCCCCCGAAGAGATAACCTTTTGGGACGTTGTCGAAGCTGTTGAGGGCAGCTCTCCGTTTTTTCAATGTGCGGAAATCAGACAGAAAGAACTGTTGTTAGATAAGGAAGAACTACCGGATTCTTATACAAAGTGTCCATGCCTGATTAAGGTCGTTATGCTGGAGGCCGAAGAGGAGATGAGGCAGTATTTGAGGGGTAAGACCTTGGCATGGCTGCGTGAATCGGTAGAAAATAAGTTGCCGGCGGATCATCTGCAGGCAATGAATGACTGGTTCAAAGGATAAGACGATTCCTCACCGCGATGGGTCGAAAAATTTAGCTAGGACGACAAGATATACTCCATGCAGGGATCGGAAAGCCCGAGATAATCCTCAATGGAGTATTCTTTTTGCACATCAGGAAATAGGGAAGGCATGAGATCATCCTCAATCAAGTGATAATATTTGGTCGAATAGCTGATGCACAAGCCGGATTGCTCGAGTCTGACACGGAGGACCTCGCCATAGCAGTTGGGTTTGCCTCCGGTAGGCTCTCCGACGAGGATCGCGTGGGTTTTGTTTCTCAGGGAATAAACATTTAATAACGCAGAGGAAAAAGTATCTCTTCCGATGATCACAAAAATTTTACCGTATTGGTTGATGCGGTCACACTTCGCTAATGCGTCAATGAATGAGTCAAGCAGAGTCGAATTCCCTCCCGTGTTATTTCTCATATCGATTACGAGCTTCTCGGGCGCATTCTCCCTGACCTCACGCAGGAGCCTTTCCCCAAACGCCTGTATAGATTCGTCCGCCATCTCTTTGCAGATATTATATTTAAAGTAGAGTGTCCTGGATTCTTTCAGGCATTCCATCCAATAGTGACGGTCTGGATTTTTTCTGAAGAGGGGCAGGCTGTCTACGGGAAAAGAGACGCGATTTTCGTTCAGCTGCTCCTGATATTTGAAAAATGGATAGGAAGGCACAAACCATTCACTCCCATTACCGCCTTCATTCTCATAAGTAAATGTCAAACCGCTTACTGCTCGGGCAATCTTCAATCCGTAAAGGAATTCGATGGCAGGCAGATATTTTGGGAGCAGGGACTTCAGATAGGAGTGATTTTCATGAGATATCATCGTGCTCATTTTTTCAATGACCGTTTTTATGTCCACTCCATCGATATGCGTAATCTTTTTGTATCGCAGCACTTCGTCCGATTTTGCCGTATTGACCGCATAAATACCATCTGAAAACCAATAGAACTCGAGCGGGCACAGATAGTAGACCGGGATATCGATGGAGGTGTGGGCATCTCCCACAGAGGCAACGATCTTTGCGATTTCAGCGTTGATCACAGGATTCTCCAAATGATTCAGCTTATTTCTGAGAG
>CAMJRV010000165.1 GCA_946408315.1 uncultured Bacillota bacterium
TTCGTATGCAGGCTTCCCCTGGCGATCTCCTGAAGTACGGCGGAAGCCTCCTGAATCGGAGCTACGACAGCGTCAAGGGTGTCGTTGATCCCTTGCACGACCATTCTATATTCTCCGTTGAATTTCTCTGCATCCCCTCTCGCCGATAACTTTCCGTTGACCGCGTTCTCGGAGAGCATCCCGGTTTCGCCGATCAGATCCCGGATCGTTTCGATCATCAGGATCAGAGATGGGATCAGCACGTCGTTTTCACTCAGCTTGCCCGATTCCCTCAGCAGCTCCAAATCGTTCAAATCGCCGTTTGCGACACGGTTGACAATCCCGATTACGGAATTGATCTGCTCCAGCACATTGTTGATGGAATCGGCAATTTTGCGATAAATCCCCTGATACTGACCGGTAACCATCGTTGAATAATCGTTGCAGGTCATCAGCGCCAGGACTTCATGGCCTTCTGTCAGCGCTCCGAGACCTTCTATGCAGGAATTGATACTGTTTTTAATATGATCAAAGTCTCCGTTGTAAGCGTCGGTGATCTTTTCCGGGATCTCTCCCTGCCCGATCTGATCCAGATAGGAGGAGGTCATCCTGAGAGGCCCGACAATGGCGTCGAGCGTAGCATTGACGCCTTCGACGACCTTCGCAAAGTCGCCGCTGTGCCGCGAATCGTCGGCCCGGGACGACAGCGCTCCTGCAATTGCCGCCTCCGACAGGGAATTGATATCCTCCACCAGCAGGTTGACCGCTTCGATACAGGTATTGATATTTGTTTTGATCGTATCGAAATCGCCATGATACTCTTCTGTGATCGGCGACGGGATTTCTCCCCTGCTGATCCGTTCCATATATCCGGCACAGATTTTCAGCGGTCCGATGATCGCGTCCATGACGGAATTTACGCCCTGAATGATCTCCCGATATCCGCCTCGGAACGCGCTTTCATCGCCGCGGGCGGACAGATTTCCTGCCAGCGCGGAGTTGATGAGAGCTCCCGTCTCAGCGGTGAGCATTCCAAGCTCTTCCGCCACATTGAGGAGACTGAGAGAAAGGATATCCTTATCCGATTTCGGCGTTATGCTCACCGCTAAGTCTCCGGCTGCGATCTGCTCCGCAGCAGTAGCCTGTTCCCTGATATTCTCAATCATCTTCTGGAAGGATTGGGCCAGCTGCCCGATTTCATCCTCGGACTCCCTGGTTACATTGACGCTCACATCACCCTCTGCAAGAGAATCTGACGCCTTTACGATACCCTTCAAAGGCTTGATGATCATTTTCCGGATCAGAACTCTGGAAACGAGGATCATGACCAGGATGCCGGCCAGCGCGATGCCAATCAGGATATACACCATTTGATTTGCCTGATGGATAATATCGTCCGCGCTCAGATCCACTCCGATCATCACAGCGGTGTTTCCGGACGAATCGAGGACAGGAGTAAATACGGTCATCAGATAGCCGCACACCGGGTCCACATACATGCCAAGGTTATATTGCTGCCCGCTCTCAAACGCCGCTACAAAGGCATCGCTCTCCTCCGTGCTGTCAAAAAAGTAGTCGTAATCAACCTCTGTATCAAATTCAAAGATTTCATCCGGATTGTCCGTGGAAATCTGGCCCTCTGCAATAAACCGGACCTTCTTCTCTTCCGGCACGGGGACCACCGCATATAGATAGGGCGTGCCTGCGGCTTCCTTCATCTTCGACAACGCCTGTTTTATCCCGCTGTAATACGCTGTCTTCGTATCCGAAGCCGCCAGTTCTCTCAGCTTGTCACCGTCAAGATTCGAGGCGATCATGGTGCCCATGGTAGCCGCCTGCTCGCCTTTGATCGCGATGACTTCCCGGCGGTGATCCACAATGCTGGCCGCGCCGACCAATATCGTTATAAGAAGTACCATACTGGTAATAATCAAAAGAATTTTGCTGCTGATCGATTTGTTCCGACTTTTTTCTTTATCTCTTTTCATGCTTTCTCCTCTCGGGCAGAGAAGGGCTTTTCCCTGCACCAAACCTTTCTCAGAAATAAAAAGTATTATGACCTTAAAATTATCGGCACGATTGACAAAATCTTTAAGAATTGACCAATGAAGTATAATTAATCATGAATATATGGCAAGTTAATACAAATTCGACAATAACACGATTATCGCATAAAAAAAGTACCGTGCCGCATATTCTTCCTTCGAGAATACGCGGCACGGTACGCTATATTTTCTGCATAATACAAAAGCGGCGGGCGGACGTTACCGATTCAATAAATAGATCCCCAGATTCAAATAGCCGGCAAAGATAACCCAGATCAAGTAGGGGATCTGCAAGTAAGCCGCCGTTTTATCGATCTTGGCAAAGATACGGATCATCAAGACGATCAGCACCAGAAGAAGCAAAAGCCATAAAAAGGCAAACAGATACATCTCCATATTAAAGAAGATAATCGACCAAAAAAAGTTAACGGTCAGTTGAGCGGCATAGACTCTTAATGCGATCTTCTTATACGGGGAATTGGAACGGTAAATCAAATAGGCTGATATTCCCATCAGAATATAGAGAATCGTCCAGACTATCGGAAATATCCAACCGGGCGGAGACAGCGGAGGCTGAGTCAAATCAGAGTAACTCTCCATCCCTCCCCTTGTCAGCAGCCCGGCCAAAGCGCCGACACCTACGCTAATCAGAATGCTTACGATTAATCCCTTACTTCGTTTCATAGAGTTATCACCTCCCACAAGATAATTTATCTTATGGAAGGAAAATGAATTTATGCGAGATATTCTGTTTTCCTCTTATCTAAATCAAATTTTATCGCTTTTTTCTGCCCTCTGGAGCTGCTCCTGGATATAAACTGTATTGCTGTTGCCATGCCATGTGAAATCATACCCGAAAGCGGAAAAAACGGCGCGAAGCGGAATATAGGTCCGGTCATCCAGAATAACGGCTTTCGTATCCATCGCTTCCTCCCGGCCGTTTACGGAAATCACGCTCTCACCAATCGTCAGCCTTACGGTAACGTCGCCTTTGACGGCGCTGACCGTCCTGCTGTCCTTATCATAGCTTACCTCTGCTCCGATTGCCTCCACCGGCTTCCGAAACGGAATCATCGTCCTGTTGTTCTCGTCGATAAAAGGAACACCGTAGCCCTCTTCCCTCAGAAAAGCCAATTCCCGACCGTTCAATATGACAGACACATACCGTTTTAATTCTTTTTGCGAAGAACCGTCCGTCCTGCTCAAAAGGTCGTGAATCATGGAGACGACGCTCGTCTCGTCATCCGTATCTTCATTCACATCGAAAAGCATGACCCCGCCGGCTTTTTTCATCGCGATAAAGGTTTTTTCCCGCAGGGTGTTCAGTCCGTTATAGTAGGATTCCAGCGGCTTGGAAGCCACATAGTCCAGATAGGCGTACTCCGGATTTTCCGCGACAAGATGCCGGTATTGGTTCCAGCTCGGCCTTGCATAAAGCGGCATTCCAAGAATAATCTTTTCAGCGGACACGCCCCTGGCCAGCCAGTAATTGATCGAGGTCTCGGCAAACCATAGGGGACTGTGCTCGGCATTGTTCATATCGTAGGCCATCACATTGATATAGTCGAACCGTTTCAGGCATTCATCCGTCATGAGCTTTGAAACCTCGGGTCCGGCAGTTGTGGACCAGGCTCCGTTCAATGCCGCGGACAACTCTCTTCCACTTTTATCAAGGGCCGCCCGCAAATCGATAACAAGCTTCTCATAATTCCCGATCGAACTCTGGCTGGGATGTTCCCAATCCAGCTCCACGCCGTCAAGGCCGTAGTCTTCCACGAGAGCGCAGATATTTCGGACCAGCAGCGCCCTCTTTTCATCTGAGGCCGCTACCGATTCAAAGACCGTCACAAGAGGCTTCCCCTGATAGGACCAGCCTCCGAGAGCGATCAGGACCTTTGCGCCGTCTCTATGGGCCTGCGCAATCAATTCCCGGAGCTGATCCGGTTTTTCCAGCGGAACCAGGCCTCCGTCCTCCTGGGGAATCAAAAACGCATAGATCACATGGGTAAGCTTATCGGTCTGCAGCTTTTCCACCGGTTCATTGAACAGCGAGCCTGAATAATATCCGATTACTTTAAATTGCTTTCCCGTTTCCGATACCCCTGCGCTGTCCGCGTTCCCTTCGCTGCCCGCCGCAAAGGACGGCGATAATCCCAGATTGATAGCCAGGAGCATGGCCAGCAGTACCCCTATGACCTTTTTCACTCTCACTGATCGTTTCATTTCTTTGTGCATAATCTCATTCCCTCCGTATTGTCTGCTAAGCTTCCCGCTCTCTCAGTTCAAAATAATCCATCGTAGAAGTGATCTCAAAGCCGCAGGATCTGTAAATATTTAAGGCTCTCTCATTTTTCACAGCCACTTGCAGCATGACAGACTCCGCACCCGTTTTTATCAGTCTGTCGACTGCCTGGAGCAAGATTTCTCTCCCATAACCTTTTTCGCGATACTCGGGGAGGACTCCCAGGCCGTAAATTCCTCCTACCGTATCCGTCACCTCCAAGTGGACTTTCCCGATCGTCTTTCCGTCCGCCTCGGCCATGAAAATCAGAGAACCGTATCGCTCTTCCTCTTCCGGCATTAAAATGTCCTCTTCTCTCAAGTCTTCTTCAAAGTAGATCGCATTTTGCTGTGCAATCTCCATCGCGTCCTGGTTCACCGCTTTTCTTAAGGTGACTCTCTTTTCCGAAACATCGGCCTTGAAGCCTTCTTTCAAATACATCTCATATTCCGACTGGTCGTAGGCCGCGTCTGTCGTCTTCATAAATTCCTGACCGGAAACGGAGTTCCGGTCGCAGAGCAGAAGCGCATGCTCCCAGTGCCTTTGATTCAATTCATCCTTTAATAGCGCAAACAGCTCTGTAAAGATACCCCTTCTGCGGTAGTCAGGATGAACCATGCCGTTTATTTCAGGCACACCTCCCCCAAACAGGCAGACGCCGAGATATCCGACCAGCCTGCCGTCTGTATAATACAGAAACTCATTGATCCTGTCCGTACTGTCATTCTGAACCTCGCCTCTCTTCCGTTTAAAATCGAGCTCCAGTTTCAGCGCCGTCCGGTCATATTCCGAACATAGTTTTTGCAAACCGATGACTTCCTCACAGTCATCGAAGTCAAGAGTTTCTTTTAATTTTATGTATGGGCTTTCCTCTTCTTTTCTCAATCGAGCTCGTCTCCAATCTCCTTCAGTTTTTTATCGTTATATCCGGTCAATTCTACGGTGATATCCGACAGGTATGTGTCCGCGATACCGTCGATGGTCCACTCAAATTCCTCACGAATCTGGCATTTTATCAAGAGACCGTTCTGATCGATCCAATACACTTCACGGTGTTCGTGAACAATATAGTTCTCCTTCTGGGAATGGGCAGTCTCTTTCATATATTCCGCATAGGCGTCGCTTGCTGTCACAGTATATTTCTCAAAAGAGCCGTTTTCCTCTCTCGTGATCGATTTGATATACTTGACATCGCTCAGCAGCTTGAAAGGTCCTGTCATCATTTTTAATGCGCCGTTTGGTCCATAGCTTGGCTCGCCGTCCTCTCCGTCGTGATCTGTCCATTCGTAGGACTTCTCGCCTTCCGCTTGCGCCGGCTCAACCGCGAAACTGTAAAAAACGTTGCCGTCCACCTGCTTTATTGCATGATAGGATATCTCCCCGGTCTCTTCGTTCTTTGCGTTCGTTTCCTGAATGAAATCATATCCCTTTGATCGCAAAATAAAGGTTGTGAGAGAATTACTTTCTCCTGTGCCCATGGATTCTACCGCATTGTTTTTGGAGCTGATCGCAGCAGTGGCTTCTAAAGTACCGTTTTTCAGCTCTGAAAACCGTTCCGCACCACGGTTGATCGCTGCAATGCCGCTTTCAATACCGGCCGATTCCTGGCCGGCCGGTTCTGCTCCCTGAGGGCCGCAGCCTGACGTCACGGACAAGATTACTGCAAGCAATATTAT
>CAMJRV010000166.1 GCA_946408315.1 uncultured Bacillota bacterium
TCCTTGATCTTTACAAAGTCTCCTTTGTATTCCGCCGTTATGGCGAGATTCAGATTTCCGCCGCCGATCTCAGCCAACACGCTGGAAATTTCCCCGATATAGCTTCTGAGGTTTTCTATTGTCTCGTTCAAAGCTTCCTTGATTTCCGCATGTTCTCCCAGATAATTGCCTTCCACCTGGGCCTGCAGGTTGCCGTTTGCCATTTCCTTGAGAACCGTAAGAGCCTCCTCAACCGGCGCGGAGACTGCATCCAGCGTACGGTTAAAGCCTTCCACGACTTTTCCGTACTCTCCGTCAAATTTTCCGGCGTCGCCGCGGGTATTCATCTTTCCTTCTATCGCGGAACGAGACAGCATATCGGTCTCTTCCACCAGCATCTTAATGTTTTCGATCATCTTGATAAAGGTCGGATTCAAGGTATCTTTCCCGCTTCTTGTTCCGACTTCTTTCAGATATTTTAAATCCGTCAGATCTCCATCCGCAACATGGCTCAAAATTTCTATGACATGATTGATCCGATCAGTCACTTCGTTGATCGATTGGGAAATTTCGTGATAAATTCCAAGATACTGCCCAGTCACCCTCTCAGAGTAATCGTTCTGGCTCATCTTTCCGAGGACTTCACTCCCCTCCGTCAAAGCGCCCAGCCCGTCGATACAGGCGTTGATACTGTTTTTGATGCCGTCGAAATCGCCCTTGTATTCTACCGCAAGCTTTTCCGGGATCTCTCCTCTTCCGATCTGCTCCATATATCCTGCGGCGACGTACAGCGGATTCACCATGGCATCCAGCGTCATGTTGATTCCGTCGACGATCTGCGCATAGCTGCCGTTCAAGCCGCTGACGTCGGCGCGATAGGAAAGCTTCCCTTCCCCGGCAGCCTCCGTGAGCTTTATGGATTCATTCAGCATGACGGACAAGGTCTCTCTTACAAGATTGAGATTTTCGATCAGTTCGCCGTATTGCCCGGTAAACCTGTTTTCAATGGCCTCGACATCTTCCCCGTTTGCCATACCTCTGATAAATGGGATCGCCGCGGTAAGCGGTTCCACGACGGCGTCCAGCGTGCGATTAAAGCCTTCGATGATTTCCCGATAGCCTCCGCTGAACTTTTCTACATCGCCTCTCATTTCGAGATTTCCCTGCACCGCAGCCTCGATGAGATTTTCCGCTTCCTGCACAAGGTTCTTCAGCGTATCGATGACCGATACCATACAGATTCCGAGGATATCCTTGTCCGATCTCGGCGCGATATCCAAAGTGAGATTTCCGGCCGCGATCATTTGGGCAACCTCGGACTGTCCCTTGATATTTTCGGCGATGTCATGAAAGACCCTGCCGATCAGCCCGATTTCATCGTTTCGTTTAAGATACGCTTCGTCTAGTTGGAGATCGGTGTCGCCAAGCATAAGCTGATTCGATTGTTCGGCAATACTTCTCAGCGGTCTGGTGATGGACCTCCGGATAAAGAAGTAGGAAAGGATAGTCAATATAATGCTCGTCACAAGGATCATGCCGATCATGATCGGGAGAAGCTGATTGATCTTCTTATTCTGCTGATTCATGGGGAGGTCGATGCCCACAAGGCCGACAATATCGCCTCCGGAATTATAGACCGGAGCAAAGCCGGTGATTGAAACTCCAAAGGGCGGACCATAATCCTGGGGCTGAGTGTAGCGTCCGACTCCGTCCTGCAAAACGAGAGCAGGATCCTCCGTATAGATGTTCTTGGGGTCCGTATATCCGAGATAGCCCCACTCCGTCTGGTCCTGATCCTTTAAATATCCTGAGATGATCAGTTTGTAGTTGTCGCCCGCATCCACCAGAGAGTACACGTAGCTGGCGCCATTCGCTTCCTTGACTCTGCTCATGGCGGCCTTTACCTGTTCAAAATATGCGTCAGTCTTCCCCGTTTTATCATACTCCACAAGCTTATCGCCGTTCACGTTCGCCGCGACGGATTCGGCAATGGACAGCGCCCTTTCCCCCGTCAGCGTAATAGAGTTGTTTCGATAGCTGTAGTAACTGAAAATACCAATAATAAGAGTGCTGATCAGAATTGATACGACCATGATCAACGTCAATTTCCGTCCGATCGAGCCGAATTCTGCTTTCATCATGCTTCTTTACCTACCTTTCATTCATTCATATAAATACCCTATGGTATTGATATCGGTTGATTTGCTAAAAACTTTACCCTGTCCCGCCCTCAATCGGAAGAATGACAAGAAATAATTGCAGGATTGTACAAAACCGTCTCATAACAAATTTTTTTCGTAATATATTTAATTAAGGAACGTAATAAACGAGGAAAGAGGTCATTGCGTTATGTTGGACAACGATTATTTAGCAAATCCCACGAGCGAACAAAGGCGCCGGCTGCTTCGGGAGTCCCTGGCCCGTGCCGGAAGGGAAGCCGACTATGAAAATATTCTGCAATTGCTGAGCCCACCTCCCGATCCATCCCGGGATTTGGACCCGGGCGCCCTAAGGGGCCTCAAGATCGGAATTATCGGAGGAGGTCTGGCAGGGCTTACGGCAGCCTATGAACTGAGAAAGCTCGGCGCCGGCGTTACGATCTACGATGCACAGAAAAATAGGGTCGGCGGCCGTGTATATACGTTTTACTTCGACCGTTCGGGTAGATATTACGGAGAGCTGGGCGCGGCGCGGATTCCCGTGTCCCATGAGACGACCTGGCACTACATCGATTTATTCCGCCTGGAAACCGAATCCCTCACCGCCCTTCGGCCCAATAATTTCATCTACGCCCATCAGGTCCGGATCCGCCGGGATCCCGGCGGCCAGAATGTAACGAAATACCTCTATCCCTACTATGGCTTAACAGAGGCGGAAAGAAACACCCCCTGGGACGTATTGAGCAACTATGCGCTGAACACCATGCTGGACCAGCTCACGCCGGAAATGCGGACGGAAATACTGAAGATACAGCCCGAATACTCCGAACAATACGCGGCGATTACCAGGCTGAGCAGCCGTCAGATATTTGAGCTGCTCGGGCTGAGTCAGGGCGCCATCGAGCTGTTGTCTGCCGTGGATCCCTTCACAGGAGCGCTGTTAAGCCTCAGTCACGATGAAATCATGAATACCAATTATTCCCTTGATTTTCTCAACACATACCGAATCGCCGGGGGTGCGGTACACCTTCCGCTGGCCTTCTATCACTCCCTGACAGAAGATGATCCTTCCGAAATAGAGTTTCCCTCCTATTTTCTGGGAACGGTCGATATCAGGGCAGGTCAGCCGATAAGCGGCATCTCTGTCCCTCAGAACGGCAACGGGGTAAATTTGCGGTATCGTAACGCCAGAGGAACGGAATTGACGGAGCTCTACGATTACGTAATCTGCGCCGTCCCCTTTTCGACGCTGCGGGAAATAGAAATCGCCCCTTATTTCAGCAATAGGAAAATGCAGGCGATCAAAGAACTGAATTACATAGACGCACAGAAAACGCTGTTCCTGTGCAAGAAAAGATTTTGGGAAGAGGACCGGGAATATGGAAACATGAACGGCGGGGCCTCGTTCACCGACCTGCCCATCCAGTCCATCTTCTATCCTCCCGATCATTTGAACTGTGAGCCGCCGAACTGTTCGCCGGATGAGCCCGGCGTTTTAACGGCGTCCTATAATTTAGGCCAGGACGCCGTCAGAGTGTCCGGCCAGCAGGCAGCCCGCCGGTTTGATCTGATCAAAAACAATGTAGAGGCTGTCCACGGCCTGCCGAGAGGCTATCTTGACGCCATCGTCGAAGACCATAAAACGGCCCATTGGAACGCAGAACACTGGTCCCGGGGAGCTTTTGCCGCAGCCGCTCCCGGTCAAAAGCTGCTGTTTGCATACGCCATGCAGCAGCCGGAATACAATGGGAGATTGTTCTTTGCCGGCGAGCACACATCCACCAAGCCCGGATGGATGCAGGGAGCGCTCTATTCCGGCAAATCCGCCGCCAACAGGGTTACGGAAGCTGTTCTCCACTTAGACGTCTGAGCAGTTTTCCGGCCCTGCTTACAGCCTGGACAATATGGCAGTCAGGTACCGATACGTCCGCTCATAGGATGCGAGCTCCAGATATTCACCCGTGGTATGCACGTACCTGGCGTTTGCTCCGATGGCGATCACATCCACCTGCTCGATTCCGCCGAGGTGATCGATCATCGTTCCCACATCGGTTCCGCCGTGCATCGTCAGGAAGTACAGGTCGTTTCCCGTCGCTTCTTGATATACTTCTTTCCAGACATTGACCAGAGGGGTATCTTTTCCGGCAATATATCCGGAATAACGGTACTCCTCTTCATAATGGGCGTCAAACCGCCCGGCCAGGCAGAGGGTTTGCTCCATCATGTCGACGGTCTGGGTTTTTATCGTTCCCCGGAACATATACCCGACGATGAGAGCGTCCTCCGTCAGGCGGATATTGCCCATATTTCGGGAAGCGAATACCGCATCGCCGTATTTCCGGCTGCGGAGATACGATCCGGAGGGAAGGGTATGAAGCAGATCGATCACGATGTTTGAAGAGCTTTCATCCAGAGCCTCTGTATCTCCCGGGAGATCGGCCAGCGCCACCGTCATCTCAGGATCGGTAAAGGAATACTCATAGGCCAGTTCTCCGGCAATTTCCCGCACCAGCTTCTCGATCCTTCCTTTGCTTCCCGTCTCATATGTAAAATCCGCCCGGCAATGAGAGGCGATATTATTCCTGATTCCTCCCCCTTCCAGGTGAATCAGCCGGATCGGCTCCTCATTTTTCACCCGGAACAGGATTCTCGCAACGGCCTTGATGGCATTGGCAGGGCAGTTTGCGGCGTTCAGGGCGGAATGGCCCCCGGTGCATCCGGAAACGGTCAGGGAAAACGCGGTCTGCTTTGCGCCGCTCCCTCTTTCAACCTTTTTGATGAAATCGCCGCCGATGGCTCCCGAAACAGAGTCATACGTCGTCCCTTCCCAGATGATGTCCGTCGCAATGATCCTCTTTGCCGTAAACTGGGAATAGTCCACGAACCTCGGTCCGCCGATCCCCGATTCCTCCTGCACGGAGAAAAAAGCTTCGATGGGCGGGTGCGCCAGGGTCTTATCATCAAGCACCGCAAGCAGATACGCGACGCCGGCTCCGCAGTCGGCTCCAAGAGTCGTTCCCTTCGCTTTCAGCCAGCCGTTTTCCACGTAGAGCTCCAGAGGGTCGTTCTCGAAATCGTGAACGCTGTCCGGCGTCTTCTCACAGACCATATCCGTGTGGGCCTGAAGGATGACGGGAGGATGATCCTCATAGCCGGCGGAGGCAGGCTTTTTTATGATGACATTCCAGATCTCATCCCGGTACCACCAGAGCCCTCTGTCCTGGGCAAATTTCACCAGGTAGTCCGATATTTTCTCTTCCTGAAAGGAATTCCTCGGAACGGCGCTGATTTCCTCAAAGAACCTCAGGTAAGGCTGATTCGTGTAATCCAGTATATACTTCATTTTTTCATCCCTCTCTCCTCTTACGATCTTGTTATTCCTCATCATACAATCCGCCCCCTCCCCCGTCAAGAAAAAAGACATCCTCCGCTTGCCTGCGAATTGATGTCTTTGGATTGATGTCTGCGATGCGTTTAATGGGCTGCAGAACTAGTTTTTCACAAGTTCTGCAATGGAGCAGTCCTCCTGGCGGGAAACCGCCCTGATATTCCTGCGGAACCGTTCATATCTGATGTTACAATAGTCGAGAAAGTCTTCGCCGTTATAGTGACGGATCAGGGCCCAGACCGTCCAGAGCAAGTCCTGAGCCATCATGAATCCTTTTAGTTTCAGGATTTCCTCCCTGTCCGGCAGCTGTCCGTAATATTCCCGGAAAAGGAAGTCGATGGCCTCCTCCGTCAGCCGGGATTCCAGGATATAGGCGGCCACGTCCCAGCTCGGATCGTTCATTCCCGAATATTCCCAGTCGACCAGCCAACTTCTCCCCG
>CAMJRV010000167.1 GCA_946408315.1 uncultured Bacillota bacterium
CTGCAGTTCGGTAAGCCAGTCGTCTTTACTTTCCTTGTTCCAGATTCCGTCGATGTAGCTTTCCCGGCAGAAATCGGAAACGGTATAGCCGTTTTCCTCGATCCATTGGAACGCAAAGGCGTAGGCGTTGCGAAGGTCTGCATAATCGCCCTTGTGCATAACGGATACGGCGGCAACCGATTCGATTTTCTTAAACTGAATGTCGTCGAAATCCGGCTTCATTTGAGTAACCGCCTCGCAGAGTTCCACATTGATATCGTGATCCTTGTACTCTCCGTCAAGGTAAACGATGAAACAATATTCCGGTACGGCGCATTGAAGATCGGGATACTTCTTTGCCACCGCCTTTCCGATGGCAGGAATGACGTCGAAGTAGGCGTCATAATTCGGGACCGTAAATTTTTTGGAATAGACGATACACTCGGGCAGCTCTTTTATGGTTGCAGCGTAGTTCATAAACATTTCCTCCTCTTTATTTTGCAGTATAAACTTGATATGAGAAAGCTGACTTTGCAGTTCCGCAAGCTGGGAGAGGATTTCGCTTCCCCGCTGTTCCAATATGGGGCGGGCTGGGCCGCCGGACAAGATGCACCTGATTTCGTCGATGGAAAGCCCCGCCTGACGCAGTGCGCTGATCCGGTGAAGCTGTAAGAGCTGGGTCGTCGTATAAAAGCGGTAGCCGGTAAACGGATCGGTAAACTCGGGCGCTAGCAGCCCGGCTTCATCATAATAACGAAGCGCTTTGATG
This sequence comes from uncultured Bacillota bacterium, assembly GCA_946408315.1. Taxonomy (GTDB): domain Bacteria; phylum Bacillota; class Clostridia; order Peptostreptococcales; family Anaerovoracaceae; genus Anoxybacterium. Next base: position 749 of record CAMJRV010000167.1, read on the forward strand.
GTGGTCTTGCTCATTTTGGAAAACTCGCCGATGCGGAACATAGTCTCACTCCCTTCTGTAAATCAAGTCTAAAGGCTCCCCTAAAGGGAGAGTCAAGGGGGAAAATAAAAAAGTTTTAACAATTCTCCACTTGACAAAAACGTAGACTGACACTATACTTTTGTTAAAAAGTAGACCGATGGTATACTAATCAAGCATAGCTTACCACGGTACTGCGAAAATGTAAAGGAAAATTGGATCGGCACAATATTAAATCAAGAATGAAAGAGAGGGATTTGTCATGAATCGAATAAGCGTTGTATACGCGACAAAGACAAAACATTCTAAAAAGCTTGCGGAGGCAATCGGAAAGGCGCTGAACGTAACGGCTGTGGATGTGAGAACAAGCACTGTTCCCCGTGCGGCGGAGCTGTTGTTCCTTGTCGGAGGGATCTATGCGGGCAAAAGCTCTCCGGAGCTTATGCGCTATGTCGAGGGTTTAGATGTCAATCAGGTAAAAAAGGTCGTACTTGTCACCTCGAGTGCATCGACCGCCAGCAGAAAACAGCCGGAAGTCTACAGCCTGTTAACCGAAAAGGGCGTTGAAGTGCTGGAGGAAATCTCCTGCCCCGGAAGCTTTCTGTGGCTCAGCTTCGGGCATCCCAACACTGTTGATCTGGAGGAAGCATCTGCGCGTGCGAAAAAAATTGCGGCTGGACTATGATGGGGAGGGACTCCCTGGTATCGTCCTATTCTATTGCCATCTTATTTTTTTTTCGCGTTGACGTATTCGATGGCTTCCTTACCGGTTATGTGCTCGACGTCGATGGCGACGACATAAGCCTGGGTACACTCGGTTATTTCCTTCTGCTTTGCCGCTTCCGGCTGATCTCCGGAATATTTTTCGACAAGAGCCCGAAACGCCTCCAGCCGTTCGCCGCCTTCTGCGATCCTTGCCTTGCCAAAAGCGATGACGCTGCGGAAATAGGAAGTATATTCTTCGCTTACGATCGTATCCTCGTCGATTACGGAAAAAGATACCTTCGGGTTTTTCGCGATCGCGTCGATCTTATGTCCCGCTTTTCCCGAATGAAAATAGATCCTGTCATTGAAGTAGACATAGCTGAGCGGAACGGCATACGGATAATCTTCGTCTCCCAGACATGCCAAGACGCCGTTTGTACACCGGTTCATCACGGCTGCAGTGTCTTCCGCCGATAATAACTGCTTTCCTCTTCTCATTTCTCTGAACATCGTTATCTCCTCGCTTTCTTCGTATCATCTCGTAACGATTATATCATAACCGGGAGATACAAAGACAATATTTTCCGGGACACAGGCTGAACGAAAAGCAGCAGGCCCGGGTCATACTGACGCCGGGCCTGCTGCCGATGAGAAAACTATGTCAAATATGCTTATTTTCTCTTGCTTTCCTTAGGAGTTACGCAGATGCCTTCTGCTTTGCAGACGACGATTGGCTCTTCCAGGAAATCCGCTGCGGAAGGGCTGATGTCGGGTCTTGCCGCGACGACCTTTCTCGCTTCAAATCTCATTTTTCTGGAAGTGTTTCCTACTTCATAGATTTCACCGTAGGCTTCGATATAATCTCCTGCATACGTCGGCGCTAAAAATTGAACGTCGGTGTACTTCAGGAACAATCCCTCGTCGCCGTCAATCTTGATCAGCAGTTCTGTCGCTACATCTCCGAACAGATGAACCATATGGGCTCCGTCTACAAGGCTTCCACCATAGTGAGCATCCTTATGGGACATTCTCAGACGAATCGTCGATGTGATCTTTTCCATAATTTTTCTCCTCTTTTGATTTTGTGATTTGTGATTTTGTATAATGTTATTTTATCCTGAATTTTAATATTGCAAACAGCGTGCCAATGCGTTATCCTTAAATTACGTAAAGAGTGAACCGATTTCGCATCGCGCCTTTGAGTGGGTGATGCGGAATATGAAGGAAAGAGAGGTCAGGAACAGGATGGATAACAGCTATGGAGTAAGAAGGGTGCTGGAACCGCAGCACGTGCTGTCTACCTCCGCCTGGAAAGTAGATAACAACAGGGAAATCTATCCCAATGAAATAAGAGTGTCGATCAAAAAGCTTCATCTGGAAGGGACCAGCTTCAAGCAGATCTGCATCGAATCCAACAATCATCCGGAAAAAATAAAGGACCGGATCATCGATATCGTCATCAAGAGAGGCAAGCTCCACAACCCTGTCACCGACACGGGAGGACTGCTGTGCGGAGTCGTCGAAAAGATCGGCGAGGAGTATGACAACAAGAAGGGCTTAAAGGAAGGGGACGAAATCATCTGCAACGCGTCGCTGGCCGCCATCCCCCTCTATATCAGCAGGATTACCGCTATCGATATGGCATATAACCAGGTGGATGCCGAGGGATATGCGATCCTGTTCAATGAATTCCCTATCGTCCGGAAGCCGGAGGAGGTTCCGTTGAACCTGCTGCTGTTCGCGTTCGACGAATCCGGGACCATGTACACGGTCAGCCGGTGCGCGAAGGATAAAAAGGATTTTCTGATCGTCGGGAGCAACCTTCTGACCAATTCCCTGTTCGGCTTCGCAATCCGGAAGGTAGCCGGGCCGGATGCCAGGATCGTCTGTCTCATCGACAATAAATCCGAAGTCATGCTGAAGGGAAAGAGCATCGATCTTCTTTTAAACAACGTCTTTTCGGAGATCTACTACGTCAACATATTGAAACCGATGGAATGTCTGGAAAAGCTCAATGCGGATTCCATGTTCGACCTGACCGTCAACTGCGCCGATATCCCGGGAGCCGAGACGATCAATATCCTTGCCGCCAGGCCGGGAGGAACGGTCTGCTTCGCGAACCTGATCAACAACTACAATATCGCGCTGTACCTTACCGAGGCGATATCTCGGCAGCTTGAGATCCGCTGCGCCGACGGGTATCTGGAGGAATACGATGAATTCGACATCAAGGTCGTTCAGGAGCTGGCGCCGTTTCTGGAACGGGCCGTCGTTACAGAGATGAGGGTGGAGGATAACATCGCCTACCCCCTGGGACGCTCGAAAAAAGGCTTTGAGCTTCAGGGCTACCGGAAGAGCCTGGTGGAGGACTTCATCTGTGAAAGCCGGGCCATGGCTACGGTGCTGGACGAAATTCTCAGCGTCGCAAAATATGACTGCAACGTACTCGTTACAGGGGATACGGGAGTCGGCAAGGAAAAGGTCGCCACGATCATACAGAAGAACAGCAACCGGAGGATGCAGCCTTTTGTCAAGATCAACTGTGCCGCCATTGCGGATAGCCTGATCGAGTCGGAATTCTTCGGCTATGAAAAGGGGTCTTTTACCGGCGCCAACGCCACGGGAAAAAAGGGGTATTTTGAGGTTGCGGACAACGGAATCATCTTTCTGGATGAAATCGGCGAACTTCCCCTCGACCTGCAGGCCAAGCTGCTGCGGGTGATTCAGGACGGCGAATTCTTCCGCGTGGGCGGTACGGAACCGATCAAAACCAACGTAAGGATCATATCCGCCACCAATCGGAATCTGGAAAAGCTTGTCGAAGAAAAGAAGTTCCGCAGGGACCTTTATTACAGGCTGAACGTGTTTCCGATCCGCGTTCCGACCCTCGACGAGCGAAAGGCTGAAATTCCGGCGCTGGTGGAATACTTCATGGGAAAATACACGGAGAAATTCGGAATCGAGAGGACGATCGCAGAGGACGCGATGACATATTTGAAGGAGTGCAGCTGGCCGGGAAATATCCGGGAGCTGGAGAACGTGGTTCAGCGGCTGCTCATCACTTCCAGAGGCGAGACGATAACGGTTCTGGACGTCATGAAGGAGCTTCATACCGATCTCTTTGAAAAGGCGACGATAAACTTCGAAGACGGACCGTTTGAAGAGGCTGGAAAGATGAACCTGGACGACATGGTGGGCAGTTTTGAAAAGAACATCATTCAATATGCCTGCGAAAAGCACGGTTCGACCAGAAAGGCGGCAAAAGCCATTGGAATCAGCCAGACGCAGCTGATCCGAAAGAAAACGAAATACAATATCATTTAATATTGTTTGAACGGCGGCGCTTGACCGTCGATTTGAATAGAAACAAGGGATGGAATGCCTTTTTCGCGGATAAACTAAAGCCGATGCATTTCGTCCCTTTTTATGTGAACCGATTTCGGTTCGAACAAAATCCTGGTTTTGATCAAAATCGTTTCACTTGAGGGATGAGGCGCACTATTTTCAACGGAATGCCATTGGCACACTATTTGCTATATATTAATGGCGCAATCACTAATTCTAAATGAATGTTAAAATGAAACTGAATAAACCTAGGAGGAAAAAGAAAATGAAAAAAGGATGCCCATACGGTACACACAGAGTTATCTCACCAAAAGGAGTTCTGCCACAGCCGGCAGACGTGATCGACAACACTATGGAGATCTATGACAATGAAGTTCTGATCGACGTACAGACGTTGAATGTTGACTCTGCAAGCTTTACTCAGATCGAAAAGCAGGCAGGCGGAGACGTTGAAGAAATCAAGAAGATCATGCTCGGCATCGTTGCGAAGGCCGGAAAGCACAAGAATCCTGTAACGGGATCCGGCGGAATGCTCATCGGAACCGTTAAGGAAGTCGGTCCTGCTTACGTAGGAGACCTGAAGGTCGGCGACAAAATCGCTACATTAGTATCCCTTTCCCTGACTCCGCTGGTCATCGACGAAATCCTTGCAGTAAGACCTGACATCGACCAGGTAGATATTAAAGGAAAGGCAATCCTGTTCCAGAGCGGTATCTATGCCGTACTTCCGAAAGACCTGCCCGAAACTCTGGCCCTGTCCGTTCTTGACGTTGCAGGAGCACCAGCTCAGACGGCGAAGCTCGTTAAGTCCGGCGACACGGTAGTCGTAATCGGCGGCGGCGGAAAATCAGGACTCCTTTGCCTGTATGAAGCAAAGAAGAGAGCAGGCGTTACCGGTAAGGTTATCTGCATCGGCGGAAGCGAAAAGAGCACGGACAGAGCAAGAAAGCTCGGATTGGCCGACGAATATTTCGCAGCAGACGCTACCGACGCGATCGGAATCTACAACAAGATCATGGAACTGACAGACGGAAAGCTGGCTGACGTCGTGATCAACTGCGTAAACATCGAAAATACCGAAATGGCCAGCATCCTTTCCTGCAAAGACGACGGAACCGTTTACTTCTTCAG